>JANORU010000378.1:0-4579 GCA_031415475.1 Hyphomicrobium sp. | reverse complement strand
GAGCAACGCGGGCAGCTCGCGGACCACCAGATCCTCGAGATTGGCATCGTCGAGCGCGCACGAACCGGCCGCCGGTCGCACGACCAGAAGGCGCGCACTGTCGCGTGGGGACGCGGGATGAAGCGCGATGGCGCTGTCGGGCAGGTCGAAATCAAACAGGTCGGTGCGCACGAAGATTCGCTCTAAGGCCGCTATGGTTTGCGTCGCCAGCTATCACTCTCGCCTCGCGATCGGCAAGGACCGCGCCGCGTCTTGAGGCTTGCGAACCTGAGCGAACACGTGCAATTTCAGAAGATCGTTTACCAAACTGAGGAATTGCCCCATGGCCAAAGAAAAGAGATCGACTAAGGAAAAGCGCAAGCCCAAGAAGGACGGCGGCAAAAAGAAGTAGTCGCTAGCGGCCTTGATCGCGACGAACAAGCCGGGCTCTCCTATGAGCACCCGGCTTTAGGGGTGCGTGTGCCCCGCCCGGCGCCAATCGATCAGCGCCGCGACAGCGACCATCACCCAGCCGGCGATCATCCCTAGTCCACCGAGTGGTGCTGCCATCGGGAACAGGCTGAAATCCCCGAGTTTGCGGGCGGCGATGTCGGCGGCAAACAGTGCCGATCCGAGCAGCAACAGCCGGGCTGCAACGCGCCACCATCCGGCAGCTGACGACCCGCGCGCCGCCCATGCCGACACGGCCAACACCGCCGCCGCGTGCATGATGAGAAAATTGGCGGCTGTCGCCAGCGAAGGATCAGGAACGCGGTGGGCGGCAACCGACGCAAGCGCTACGCCCGCTGCGCCGAGAAATCCCGCCGCCGCAGCAATACCAAGTTCCGCGCGCGGACTTTCGTCGAACCGGCTCACGCCGCATCCGCCGCGACGCGGACCGTGATCATCTTGTCCGGGCTCTTCGGCGGCTCGCCCTTGGCGAGCTTGTCAACGTTGTCCATGCCGTCGGTGACTTTGCCCCAGACGGTATACTGCTTGTCGAGGAAGCGGGCGTCATCGAGGCAGATGAAGAACTGGCTGTTGGCCGAGTTCGGCATCGACGAGCGCGCCATCGAGCAGACGCCGCGGACGTGTGGCTCGGCATTAAATTCGGCCGGCAAATTGGCAAGCTTTGATTGTCCCGTGCCACGACCCTGCGGGCAACCGGTCTGCGCCATGAAGCCGTCGATGACGCGATGAAAGACGATGTTGTCGTAGAACTTGTCGCGCGCCAGCGTCTTGATGCGCTCGACGTGCTGGGGTGCCAGATCGGGTCGCAACTCGATGACAACCTTGCCCTTGCTTGTTTCGATGATCAGCGTGTTTTCGGGGTCTTTAATTGCAGTCATGCCGGTGCTTTCTTTCAGATCGGGTTACGGGTGTTGGGTGTCGGGAGCCGGATGGGTTGGCGAGTATCGACACCCGCAACCCGGCACCCTGCTGTCACTTCGCCAGGTACATCTTAACGATCACATCCGGATTGGCCGGCGGTTCGCCTTTGGCAACACTGTCGATGTGCTGCATGCCCTCCACCACTTGGCCCCAGACGGTGTACTGGCCGTTGAGGTGGGGCACGTGGGTAAAGGTGATAAAGAACTGGCTGTTGGCACTGTTGGGATCATTGGTTCGGGCAGCCCCGATTGTACCGCGCTCGAAAGCGGTGGGGGTAAATTCGGCTTCAAGATCGGGATACGGCGAGCCGCCCTCGCCGGTTCCCTTCGGGTCGCCGGTCTGGGCCATGAAGCCCTCGATCACGCGATGGAACTTGAGGCCGTTATAGAACCCCTCGGCGACCAGCTGCTTGATGCGCTGAACATGCTTGGGCGCCAGATCGGGGCGCAGCCTGATCGTCGCCTTGCCGGTCTTCAATTCCAGGATAAGGGTATCCGAGCTGCCGGCCGCGTTGGCTTCGCCGCCGGCCGGCACGACATCGCCAGCTCCCGCGTTGGCCTGCTGGCTCGATCCGGCATCCGGAGTTGGGCTTTGTCCGCAGGCCACAACGCTGAACATCAGCAGCAGCGCAGGTACCAGGCTCACAGCGCGCATCGGTCTCTCCCGTCGATTGGAAATAACGCGCCGGTGTTATGGCGGAGCGGTTCGCGCAAAGCAAGTTGCAGAGGCGGTTGTTGCGCGCGAGCTAGAGCGCTTTTCGATCCGATGGAATCGGATCGGCGCTCTAGATTATTGTTTTGTCGCATTTTCTTCGACGAACCGGCGACCACTTCGTCGGAAAATGCTCTAACTCTTGCGCGCGGTTTTCGCCTTGAGCCGCTTGGCGACGGCGGCCGAGACGAAGGGCGACGGGTCGCCGCCCATTATCGCCACCGCCCGCACCAGATTGGCGGCGATGTGCCGGACCCTCGGTGACGCTGAGACATAAACGGTCTCGATGCCCGGCGCCATTTCGCCGTTCATTCCAGCCATTTGCATCTCGTAGTCGAAATCGGTGCCGTCTCTCAGACCGCGCACGATGATGGCGGCCTTGTGCTGACGGGCGGCCTCAACCGCCAACCCTGAGAATGTGACGATCTCGATCTTGGTGCCGGTCACTTTGGCGATGGTGCGGGTGTCCACTTCGAGCATGGCGACACGTTCTTCGGCGGTGAACAACGGCGCCTTGCCGGGATTGGCGCCAATGCCGATCACCAGCTTGTCGACGAGACGGCAGGCGCGCTCGATCACGTCGGTGTGGCCGAGCGTGACGGGATCGAACGAGCCGGAATAGAAACCGATACGGGTCATGAGCCACTCATAGTCGCGCGGCGGCTAGTTCGGCAAGCCGCATCCGACGCTATGGCTACTAGAATGCTGGTCTACTCTTCGCCGCCTTCGATTGCCTCGCCACCCTCGCCGTCCTCGCCCTCATCCGAGATGCGCTCGACAGACACGACCTTTTCGTCGCTTTCGGTCTTGAAGATGCGCACGCCCTGCGTGTTGCGGCCGGCTGTGCGGACATCATCGACCGGGCAGCGAATGAGCTGACCGCCGTCGGTAACGAGCATGATCTGGTCGGAGTGTTCGACCGGGAACGAGGCAATGAGATTGCCGTTGCGATCGTTGACGACCATAGCGACGATGCCTTTGCCGCCGCGGCCGGACGTGCGGTATTCATAGGACGACGAACGCTTGCCGAAGCCCTTGTCGGACACTGTGAGCACGAACTGCTCCTTGCCGCCCAACTCAGCGTAGCGCTCCGGCGACAAGTCGGCCGGGCCGTCAGCCTCGTCGTCGGCATCGCTGCCCGCCACAGCCTCGACGTCTTCCTCGCCGATGGCACGGCGCATCGCAGCGGCCTGTTTAAGATAGGCCGAGCGTTCGGGTGCGGCAGCCTCGACGTGATTGAGGATGGTCATCGAGATGACTTCGTCGCCATCTTCGAGCCGGATACCGCGCACGCCGTCGCTGTCTCGGCCCTTGAACAGGCGCACTTCGTCGCCGATCAGGAAGCGGATGCACTGGCCGTGCGCCGTCGTCAGCAACAGATCGTCGCCCGGCTTGGCGATAGCGACCGACACAATGCGATCGCCGTCGTCGAGCTTCATGGCGATTTTGCCGTTGCGGTTGATGCTCTCGAAGTCGGTCAGCGAGTTGCGCCGGACATTGCCCGACTTGGTGGCAAACATCAGTTCGAGCGACGCCCAGGTTTCAGCATCCTCCGGCAGCAGCAGGATCGACGTGATGATCTCGCCCTCGGCCAGCGGCAGCAGATTGACCAGCGCCTTGCCGGTCGACTGCGGCGTCGCCGACGGCAAGCGCCAGACTTTCATGCGGTAGCACATGCCGCGCGACGAGAAGAACAGCACCGGCGTGTGCGTCGAGGTTACGAACAACTGGGTGACGAAATCTTCATCGCGAGTCGCCATGCCGGAGCGGCCCTTGCCACCGCGCCGCTGCGCCCGGTAGGTCGACAGCGGCACGCGCGTGATGTAGCCGCGATGGCTGACGGTGACGACGACGTCCTCGCGCTGGATCAGGTCCTCGTCTTCGACCTCGCCTTCGATATCGACGATCTCGGTCCGGCGCGGGGTCGCGAACTCGCTGCGGATACCTTCGAGTTCGCTGCGGATGATGTCGACAATGCGCGCCCGCGACGACAGGATTTCCAGGAAATCCTTGATCTCGGTGGCGATCTTTTTCAGCTCGTCGGAAATTTCATCGCGGCCAAGTGCCGTCAGGCGGGCAAGGCGCAGTTCGAGAATGGCTTTGGCCTGCTCATCCGACAGCCGATAGGTATCGTCGTCAGCTAAGCGATGGCGCGGGTCGGCGATCAGGTCGATCAGCGGCGCCATATCTTTGGCCGGCCAGGCACGCGCCATCAGTTGCTCTTTGGCGTCGGCCGGCGACGCCGCGGTGCGAATGAGCTTGATGACTTCGTCGATATTGGCGACCGCGATCGCGAGGCCGACTAAGACGTGCGCCCTCTCGCGCGATTTGTTGAGCTGATACTTAGTACGCTTGGTCACGACTTCCTGGCGGAAGGCCGTGAACGCCTCGATCATATCCTTGAGGTTTAATTGCTCGGGACGGCCGCCGGTCAGCGCGATCATGTTGGCGCCGAACGTCGTTTGCAGATCGGAGAACCGCCACAGCTGATTGAGCA
>JANORU010000377.1:0-2877 GCA_031415475.1 Hyphomicrobium sp. | reverse complement strand
AAGCAGCCAGAAATGGCAACGAACCTGGGGCTGATCGTCGGCCTCGTGTTCGTGATGGTCGGGCTCGCGTTTAAGGTTGCAGCCGTCCCGTTCCACATGTGGACGCCGGACGTCTATGAAGGCGCGCCAACACCGATTACGGCCTTCTTCGCCGCCGCTCCCAAGCTCGCCGCCATGGGCTTGCTGACGCGGCTGCTCTATGACGCCATGCCGGGGCTCACCGGCCAGTGGCAGCAGATCATCATCTTTCTGTCGATCGCCTCGATGCTGCTCGGAGCCTTAGCAGCGATCGGGCAGACCAACATCAAACGGCTGCTCGCCTACTCGTCGATCGGCCACGTCGGGTTTGCGCTCGTCGGCCTCGCTGCCGGAAGCGAGGAGGGCGTCACCTCGGTGCTCGTCTATCTCGCGATTTACCTTGTCATGACGCTCGGCAGCTTCGCCTGCGTCATGGCCATGCGCCGCGGCGAAGAGCCGGTCGAGGACATTTCGGCGCTCGCCGGTCTTGCCAAAACCAACCTGCCGCTGGCGTTCGCGTTTGCCGCGCTGCTGTTCTCGCTGGCCGGCATTCCGCCGCTCGCCGGCTTCTTCGCCAAGTTCTACGTGTTTGGTGCCGCCGTGAAGGCCGGGCTCTATCCGCTGGCCGTCATCGGCGTCATAGCGAGCGTCATCGGCGCGTACTATTATCTGCGCATCGTCAAGCTGATGTTCTTCGACGAACCGGACGGCGTTCTGGCGATGCCGGACGAGCACGTTGGCGTCGTCATCGCGACAAGCGCCATACTGGTCCTCGGTTTCGTTCTCTATCCGTCGCTGCTGGTCGATACGGCGTCAGCGGCCGCCAAGACCCTTTTGCCGTGACGGGCGCGCGCCCCTTGCCGCGTCCCTGGCCGCTCGGATATCGCCATCTTCATCTCACGTCGGCTGACTCAACCAATGCCGAAGCGATGCGCCGTGCAACCGCCGGCGAAGACAGCGGTCTTTGGATTTCCGCCGAACAGCAGACGGCTGGCAAAGGCCGGTCCGGGCGCGAATGGTCGACGGGCGAAGGCAACCTTGCAGCAAGCGTTCTCTTGCGGCCCAGTTGCGATCCGGCGCACGCTGGCCAGCTTGCGTTGGTGAGCGGCATTGCTGTGTTCGACGCGGTTGCGACGTTTGCATCACCGGAACTGCGCCAGCGCCTCGCATTAAAGTGGCCAAATGATCTGCTGTTCGGCGTCGCCAAGGCCGGTGGAATTTTGATTGAGAGCAGCATCGGCGGCGCTGTCTCGGGCGTGGTTGTGGTGGTCGGTGTCGGCCTCAATCTCGCAACCCATCCCGATCTGCCGGATCGCCCGGCCACGTCACTCGCGGCGCTCGGGATTTCGGTCGATGCCGGGCAGATGATGCCCACTCTGGCCAGCGCCTTCGCCCACTGGCTCGGCGTGTGGAACGACGGCATGCGATTCGCCGAAATCCGCATCGCGTGGCTCGATCGCTCCATTCCGGTTGGCAGCCCAATCAGCATTAATGCCGGAAAAGGCCCGCAGCGCGGCACTTTCGCTGGACTTGATGCGGGCGGAGCGCTTCTGCTTGCCGACGCGGCGGGCACGGTGCACACGTACACCTTCGGAGACGTTTCGATCGCCATTTGACGTGCGCTCGCAATCTCCTCACAGGATCGCTCAGCGAGGCACCCGCGGGTATGGCGGACAGGAAGCGCAAAGAACCCCGGAAATCGGGTGACAACGAACTCGTGTTCGTGGCACTCGGCGGCCTCGGCGAAGTCGGCATGAATGCCTATCTCTACGGCCTCGGGCCAACGGACGGCCGTGAGTGGCTGATGGTTGATCTCGGCATCACGTTTCCCGAGGGCGAAGACGACCCGGGCGTCGATGTCATCTTCCCCGATCTCAAATTCATCGAAGAGCAGCGCGGCGCGCTCGCCGGTCTCGTCATCACACACGCACATGAAGACCACATCGGCGCGGTCCTCGACCTCTGGCCGCGGCTTGGCTGTCCGATCTACGCGACGCCGTTCACCGCCGGAATGCTGAAAGCCAAGCTTGCCGACTTCGGCGGCCGGCTGCAATTGCCGATCAAGACGATTGAGTTGAATGGCCGCTTCAAGGCTGGATCGTTCGATGTCGAACTTGTCAGCATGGCGCACTCGATCCCAGAGACCAGTGCCCTCGTTCTGCGCACGCCGCACGGCAACGTGTTTCACACCGCTGACTGGAAGCTCGACGACGCGCCGTTTATCGGCACGCCAACTGACACGGCGAAATTTGCAGCACTCGGCGACGAGGGAGTCCTCGCGCTCGTTTGCGATTCCACCAACGCCATGCGCGATGGCCGGTCGCCGTCGGAAACAGAAGTGGCGCAGTAGCTGACGAAAATTGTCAAAAACGCCAACAACCGCGTCGTCGTCACGACGTTCTCGTCCAACGTGGCGCGCATCAAGGCCTGTTGGCAGGCAGCTCAGGCTACAGGCCGCAAACTCGTCGTCGCCGGCCGGTCTCTGCACCGGGTGATCGATGTCGCTATCGAGACGGGCTATTTGGCCAAGGGGTTCTCGTATTCTGATCAGCGGGAATTCAAATACCTCGATCGCCGCGAGGTGCTGTTGCTGTGCACCGGCAGCCAAGGCGAGCCGCGTGCCGCCATGGCCCGCATTGCCGACAACGAACACCCCGAGGTGGATCTGGCAAAAGGCGATCTCGTCATTTTCTCGTCGCGCACCATCCCGGGCAACGAGAAGGAAGTCGGCCGCATCATGAACGGCCTTGTGCTGCAGGGTTGCGAGATTCTCACCGATGGCGAAGCTCTTGTGCACGTCACGGGCCATCCGAGGCGCGATGAGTTACGCCAAATGTATGCCTGGACGCGGCCGAAAAT
>JANORU010000376.1:0-5700 GCA_031415475.1 Hyphomicrobium sp. | reverse complement strand
GACGTCAAACCCGGCGACATCGTCTCCGCCAAAATCACCGATGCAGATGAGACCGATTTGTGGGGGGAGCGGGTGGTTGGATAGATGCGAGATGCAAAATGAAACTCTTCGTATTCAGCTCAAAGAACATCACCAATATCTGGGCAGGAGTCGGAGCCCGCATGTGGGCCGTCTCAGACGCAGAGGAATCTGTAATGAAGGCCCGACAAACGCGGGCGAAATGCGTCGAGATTGGAAATCTGGGCTTACTTTATTGCAGTGACCCAAATTACCAGGCACTGACTACACCATTTATCTTCACCAGCAAGCCGAAACATTCTGAAGAAGTTACTGAGATCTGGCCCGAAACCTGGCAGATGCCGTTCGGTATTTTTCCTCTTGGTTCACCGAGACGGACTTGGCCAGCAAGAAATGCTGCGCAAGAGCTGCCTTTCAACAAGCAGCGTGGCGAGACAAATATTTCTTCTGTATTCAAACTCCCAGGAACGGCTGTTTTTTCACCGATCGACGTTTCTGACGCCGATTGGTCGATGATATTGAGCAAGCTAGCAGAAATATAGCGCTATGTTTGGGAATGGTGGGGTCGAGCACAATCATATTGCGAATACGAAAAAGAACTACAATCAACACTCGAAGCTCTTCGTTTAGATTGTTCGCAGGACACATTCGCAGCGAGCTTCCTCATCGTTCGCCTTTGACTTGAACAGGTCCCGGCCGGAATCTTCCGTTCGATTTTCGAGGAGGCTCCCCCACCCCACAACGTCATCCCGGCGTCGGCGTGAAACGCCGATCATGCGAAGCATGACAGGCCGGGACCCAGACAAACCTCACCACGAAGAACGGGGCGGGCCGTTCGATCTGCGCGTTGACAGAACTCCGCTCTGCTCTTTTCGCTGAGGCTTATCTGGGCCCCGACTTCCGTCGGGGTGACGAGGAGGTGAGGATTGCGCCCTGCTCTCCCCAAAACGTCATCCCGGCGTCGGCGCCAATTCGCCGATCAGGCGCGTCGCGGCGGAGCCGCGCCAGCAAAAAGCGCATGACAGGCCGGGACCCAGACAAACCTCAACACGAAGAACGCGGCGGCCAAATGCTAGCGGTTAGTTCGCGCCGTTCAACTTCGTTCACTGCGTGGATGCTTGCCTGGGTCCTCGCCTTCGCGAGGATGACGGGGGAGAGAACAGAGTTAATTGCTACCTTCATCGTAACCGAAAAAAATCTTTTCACCCCAACTTATCCCCGCCTCGTTCATCTCGGCGATACTCCGCACATCCCGCATCACTCGGGGCGTCTTCGCGAGACGTTGTGTTGATGGATGCGGGAACAGGATCGAGAGGACTTACTCGCCCAAACGTGAGGGCAACCCTCTCGCACGACCCACCAACCCTACAGCGATGTAGGCACCTCGGGCCACCTTGGTTAAGAGAGTGGGCGGCGATGCCGGGAAGCTTCTAAGGCCCGGAGTAGAATCCTGAAAGCGGGGCGCCACGGCGCCATGACTACCAAATTCGGAAGACCCGAGGCCCGTTGCGGTTCTGGATAAGGAACCCGCGCCCCGCTCTCCCCGATTTGCTCTTTGATACCTTCGAGCTGAAAAGCTGCGGGCTGGCTACGGCGTTGAAAAAATCACGGAACCGTAGGTTGGTGCCGAGCCATCTTGCGAGGCCCAACAACTTGGCGCGTCATCAAGAGAAGTCGTTGGGCTTCACAAGTGGGTTCAGCCCAACCTACACGTCACTGCCTACTGCCTACCCCTCAAACGCCCGACAGATAGGCGATCGCGGCGATCACGCAGATGACGGCGAACTGCGCCACGACCCGCATGCGCATTCCAGTCTGCGTGGCATTCTGATCGGGCTCAGACAACATGTTCCACAGCCGGAACAAGACAGCCGCAACGACCGCGCCCAGAGCAACGATGAGGGCGTACGGCGCGAGATCCTGCACGATGGCAATCGGACCACGGGCCCACGCCTGAGCGATCGACTCTTTGATCTGGTCGAAGCCAAAGTAGATGGCGATGGCGGCAAACGACAGGATGACGCCCGCAAGTCCGAACACGAGAACGTAGCGAACGTAATGCCCAGTAACACCGCCTCTGACGGCGTCATCCGAAATTTCATTCGGGGCAACAGTTTCGATTTTGATCATTGTCGGTATCCTTGTTCAACCACACCGGCGCTCGCCACTGCGAGTGACGTATGGAAGTTTGCGACCCCCCGACGGCTCCAAAATAATTCGACGTGTCTCAGGAATTTTTCGGCATTTTATAGCACGAAACAGACAGCGCTCGCGAAAATTCGATGTGAAGATTGACTCGTGAAGTATGCGGCTTAGCCGCAAAACGCCAGGGACCCCACAGCCTTATTCGGCATATTCGGCTGCCACCCTCGGCGCGAATGGCGCGGCAAAGGGAGGAGTGAAATGAGCCCCTGGCGCCGGCAATCCTAGCAAATTCTGAGCCTTTTCGCACGCCCCCAAACTTGCGCCGCGAAAAAGCTGCACAATCGGTTGACTTGCGCTAGACCACCGGCGCCCGCAATCGAGGCCACTTTGGAGACCATTGAATGCACGCGTTGAAACGTTTGCCTGCCGTTGCCTTGGGTCTTGCGTTCGCCCTTTCGGCGTCCGCAGCGCTCACCACTCCAACCCTAGCCGCGGCCGAGTCCGCCGGAGACGCCATGACGACCACCACCGCCTCGGGATTGCAGATCAAGGACACCACCGTTGGCACCGGCGCGTCGCCGAAATCCGGCCAGATCTGCGTCATGCATTACACCGGCTGGCTGTACGAAATCGGCGCCAAGGGGGCCAAGTTCGACAGCTCGGTCGACCGCGGCGAGCCGTTTGAATTCAACATCGGCCAAGGCATGGTCATCAAGGGCTGGGACGAAGGCGTTGCCTCGATGAAGGCCGGCGGCAAGCGCACGCTGATCATTCCGGCCGAACTCGGCTATGGCGCGCGCGGCGCGGGCGGCGTTATTCCGCCGAACGCGACGCTGTTGTTCGACGTTGAACTGCTCGGCGTGAAGTGACGTTTCGGGAGCCGGTGACAGAAAGGATCGAGAGATGCTTCACACCGGCTCCTGCCACTGCGGTGCGGTCCGCTTCGAGGTTGACGCCCCTGACGCGATTGTCGCCCAGGACTGCAACTGCTCAATCTGCCGCCGCTTCGGTTTTCTTCATCTGATCGTGCCGAAATCGAAGTTCCGGCTTGTGTCGGGGGCGGACAGCCTCACGACCTACACGTTCAACACCGGCGTTGCCAAACACACGTTCTGCAAGGTGTGCGGCGTCAAAGCCTTCTACACGCCGCGCTCCAATCCCGACGGCATCGACGTCAACGTCCGCTGCCTTGATCCGCAACCGCGCGAGGTCACGATCGAACCGTTCGACGGCGCCAATTGGGAAGCCAACGCCGCCTCCCTCGCGCATCTGTCCAAAGACGATTGAACCCCGAACCGCGCCGTCAGTTTTTCGGAGCGGGTGCCGGTGCTGGAGTCGTCGAAGTGCGGGCCATCTCGGCGCAACCGGCAAGTCCGTCCGGTCCGGCTTCGACATAGCAGGCGCCAATCTTGTCGCCGTCGAGAATGCGGCCGTGATTGTAGCCCTTGCTGTCGGCTGAGACCCACGTGAACGATTTATTGTCGGGATAGATCACGCCGTAGAATAACTTCGTGCCGGCCGGGTAGGTGAAGTGGCCCTTGAAGCGTCGATCCTGCTGCTCGGTGATATGCACGGTCTTCGTGCCCCAATCGACGAATCCCTTGGCGTTGTTGACCGTGCGATTGGGACCCACCCACGTGCCAACGAGGTTCGGGATCGCATCTGCGGCCATCGCCTGCGGAACGCCCGAGGTCATCGTCAACAGCACTAAGAACACGTGGGAAACGCGAGACGTCATCATGATGGAATTATCCTTTTTTTTGCGATCGCCACCGCAAACTATCGATGCGCTGCGCAATGGCAACGGCGCGGTGTCTTCAAAATTATGGCAATCTCAGTTGAAGCCGATCAGCTGGGCGTCGTCGGTCAAAACATACATCCGCCCGCCGGCAACGACCGGTGCAATATATGCGGCGCTGCCGAGCGATTGTTGCCCGGTGACGCGGCCAGTAAGGGGATCGATGGCCGCCAGCATGCCCTTGCTCGACACCGCCCACAGAGCGTTGTTGGCGAGCACCGGACCCGACCACGTGCCGCTCGCCGGAAGTTTGGCGGTCCATTGCATTTTGCCGTCTTTTTTGGCAATCGCCATGACCTGTCCGGTGGTGTCGACGATGAACACGCTGTCACCCGCCACCCATGGCATCTGCGTGCCCGGCACGTTCACCGACCAGAGACGCTCGCCGGTCTTGACGTTGGTCGCCACCATCCGCCCGGCATGACCGATGGCATACATCACGCCGTTCTCAATCGCCGGCCGCGCGGCGTTGGTGAGCGAAGCGAGCTGCGAACTGGCGCGCGCGCGCGTCAGGCTTTCCGACCACGCCGGCGCACCGTCGAGAACCTTGAGGGCAACGACATCGCCGCTCGGATAGGGCACGACAACAACATCCTCGTACACGGCCGGACTGGCGTTGAGCGACAGGCTTGCCGACTGCGGCAGCCCACGCGCCGACCAGAGTTCAGACCCATCGACGCCCGACAGGCAGTAGAACCGTCCTTCGGTGGTCAGGACAAACACGCGATCGCCGGCCGCTGTCGGCGACGAGCGGATCGGTGCGCTAAGATTCTTTTCCCAAATGCGTTTGCCGGTCGATGGGTCCATGGCAATCACGGCGCCATAGCCGCTGGCGCCGTACAGCCGGCCGTTCTCGGCGGCGAGACCGCCGCCATATCCGCCGCCATCATCGCCACCGAGCGAAAACAGGCTGCCGGTCGTAAACGAGGGACCCGCAGCGGCCGTTTGTGGTGGCGTCGGTTTCAGTGACTGGCGCCAAATCGCGGACCCACCACCCGTCGAGATCGCCGAGACGGCACCTTCCGAGTCGAGCGTGAAGACGCGCCCGCCGGCGACAATCGGGCTTGCCGTGATGCGGCCGATCTTGCTGGTGCCGACGCCGGCGTCGGCGCGAAACGCCTCGCGGGTGCCACCAGAGAGCGCCAAGTGTCCAGGTGCATTATTGGCAATGCCCCCCGGCTGAGACCACTCATCGTTGAGTTGGGGCGCCGGAAGGGTCATCGGCGAACTGGCGTCCGCCAAGTCTCCCAGTACCTTCTCACCAGCCGGCAGAACGGCAATCCGCCGGCCCGGCAGCGGCACCGGCTTTTCTTTGAACGGGTTCAAGTCGCCAATCTTCGGCAGACTCGGCAGACTATCCGGCCCGCCGCAGCCCGTGACGAGAAGCGCGCACACCACCCCGGCAGCGATCACTTTGAGACGGGGTATGCGTCGAGCCATGGGCTCTCCTCGTTGGCCTTACTTGGCCGTTGTTGCCGGCACAGGCGGAGCCGCCGCAGGAGCAGCTGCGGCTGGAGCCACAGTCGCTGGCACCGCCGCAGTTGGGACCGCAGGGGCAGCAGCCGCTGTCTTGCCGAGTTCGGTGGCAGCCATAGCCGTCAAAACCACGCGTACCCGCTCAAGCATCCCAGCCGGCGCATTGGGCTCTGCCAGTAGCGCTATCAACGACTGACGCGCCTCCTCGAATTTTCCGGCTTTGTAAGCCGCGACGCCCAACAACTCCCGTGCCGGAAGCCGCC
>JANORU010000375.1:0-4911 GCA_031415475.1 Hyphomicrobium sp. | reverse complement strand
GGCGAATTGGATGACGCGCAGGATGTAGTTTTGCGGCACGAGATCGCGCTTGGCGTCGCGGATCGCCTGCTTGAGCTTGGGGTTCTGGGTGGCGTCGAAGCAGCGCTCGTCTTTGCCCGCCTCCGGCGTGACGCCATCGCCTTCGCAGTTGACGCACGCCGCCATGACGGCCTTCAGGCGCTTTTGGCAAATCTTCGAACCGGTGACGAGGGCGGCAACCTTCTGCTCCTCTTTTACCTTCCAGGAGATGTAATCCTCGATATCGGGATGATCGACGTCGACGACCACCATCTTGGCGGCGCGCCGCGTGGTGCCACCCGACTTGATGGCGCCGGCGGCGCGGTCGCCGATTTTCAGGAAGCTCATCAGGCCGGACGAGCGTCCGCCACCCGAGAGGCGCTCATTCGAGCCGCGCAGCTTGGAGAAGTTCGAACCGGTGCCGGAACCGTACTTGAACAGGCGGGCTTCGCGGATCCACAGATCCATAATGCCGTTTTCGTTGACCAGATCGTCCTCGACCGACTGAATGAAGCAGGCGTGCGGCTGGGGATGCTCGTAGGCCGACGACGAGTTGGTGAGTTCGCCGGTCTGGTAGTCGACATACATGTGGCCCTGGCCGGGGCCGTCGATGCCATAGGCCCAATGCAGGCCGGTGTTGAACCACTGCGGCGAGTTGGGTGCCGCCATCTGCATGGCGAGCATGTAGCGGTGCTCGTCGTAGAACGCGCGGGCGTCGTCTTCGCTTGTAAAGTAGCCGCCCTTCCAGCCCCAGTAGGTCCAGGTGCCGGCCAGACGATCGAACACCTGACGGGCATCGGCTTCCCCGCCGACGCGCTCATTTTGTGGCAGCGACGAGAGCGCCGCCTCGTCGGGCACCGAGCGCCACAGCCACGAGGGAACAGAATTTTCTTCGACTTTCTTCAGGCGGCGGGCGACGCCGGCCTTGCGGAAATACTTCTGCGCCAAGATGTCGGCGGCAACCTGGCTGAAGTGCTCGGGCACATCGAAGGCTGCGAGGCGGAATACGACCGAGCAGTCCGGATTCTTGATCTCGGACGTAGCACGGCGGAACGGAATGGCATCGTAGGGCGACTGGCCTGCATTGGTGAAACGGCGCGAAATCTTCATCGTCTTCAGTCCCCCACGTATTCGGCGTTGTTTTGCGGTACGCGACGCAACTCGTGAGACCCGTCTCGCACCGCTCTGGCGGCCGCAGGGAGCACCCCTCGCGCTTCCCTCAGCGCGCAGGCCACACATCAACGGAGCTAGCGATTTGAACCTTGAGGTCCACTACGCGACGGGACAAATGGGGCTCGATCTACGACCTTCGACCGCGAACCCAATGTGTCAAAAGCTAGGACGATTCGAGCAGGTCGTCACGACGTATTGGGGGTGTAGATCGAAGGCAGCCACTAGATGTAGTGGTGTTGGCAACCTGGGGATCACGGAGGGCCTTGACGCCGGAAGTGAGCCATTGAAGCAGATTCGAGACCATGACGCAGTGCGAGATGAGCGGCGGACGATCGGCACAAGCGCCTACAAGAGCGCCGCGCGTGCGATTTCGGGCACTCCAAGTGTTGCACTTCCGCCGCGTCCGTTCGAACACTCGACATCAGAGCCCCAACTGGCCTAATCGAAGCGATCAGCAACGCGAACCGCGGCGGCGTCATGGGACTGTTGAGCGAGATTTTCAGCTGGTGGGGCGGCAACACCTGGGGCACGCGCCTGACGACGTGGCGGACCGGCCAGTTGATTGGCGAAGACGAAATCGGCAACAAATATTATGAGCAGCGCGCCGGCAAGGGCTCGCCAGGACCGCTTGGCCGTCCACGGCGCTGGGTGACCTACACAGACCTCGCCGAACCCTCGAAAGTCTCGGCCGATTGGCACGGCTGGCTGCATTATACGGTCGATGCGCCGCCAACCGCGGAAATCTATGTTCCAAAGCCCTGGCAGACCGCGCATCGCATGAACATGACCGGCACGCCCGAAGCGTCGCGCCCGGCGGGCTCGATCCTGGCTGCAACGCCCGGCCGGCCCAAAGCAACTGGGGACTACAAACCCTGGCGGCCCGAATAGGCCGCAAACAGTCTTCTTACTGGGGCCGCCAGCATGTCATGCTGGAGCCACGATGTCAGCCGACCACGGCGTCGTCACAAACCGCAGGCAAAGAAAAGTCCGTGATTGCACCGCGCCCGTCATCTGTTCTGCTTAGTGCACTCTTGTGTGCCGGCCTTTCGGTTATGCTGGCGTCCGTCGCGTTAGCCGAGCGCATCGACAATCAGGTCGCCATCTTTTCCGCCCTCGACAAGGTGACGGCGACCATCAAGAAACTCGAAGTGCCGCTTGGCCAGACGGTTGAATTCGGCTCACTCAAAGTGACGCCGCGCGTCTGCTATACGCGCTCGCCAACCGAGCCGCCGAAAACGACAACGTTCGTCGAGGTCGAGGAAACCGGCCTTGATGGCAAGCAGACCAAGATTTTTTCCGGTTGGATGTTTGCCGAAAGCCCCGGCCTCAAAGCCGTCGAGCATCCGGAGTTCGACGTCTGGCTGACGAGCTGCGGCAAGCCGAAGAATGCGGTCGCCGCCAAAGTCCCGGCACCGGCTGCGACCGGCGATGGCACGGCACCGGACGCCGCACTTCCGGCCGACGACGCGCTCCCGGACGATGACACGCCGAGACGGCGTGTGAGGCGGTAACACCAATCACCGAGCGACCTGCTGATCTGACGCAGCGCCAGATCCAACTTGGAGTGGTTTCGCCGCAGTCTCGCGCCGCGGAAATGTGAGATCGTGGCGGCCTCAAAGGTCGTACCTCGATCATGGACACTCGCGATCAGCCTTCGGTCTTCCGGGACGCTGCGGTCAATGCACCGTCAGTCGCCTCCGAAGTGCCGGACCGCTCGCCCAATTTTCACGCCCTGAGCGACGTCATCGCGGCGTTTCCGACCGTCACGCAGGCGCTGCAGCACTGGCGGCGCGAGCATGGTTTTGGTGTCGACCCCATTCGCGCCGTGCTGCTGGCCCCGGTGATGCCGCTTCCGGTGAGTGTCGCGCAGTGTAATGACCTCAAACTTCGCGACGGCGAACAGGTCCTCGAACGCCGCGTGGCGCTTGAGCAGGCCGGCGCGCGGCTCGTGGTCGCCACAAATTGGTACGTGCCGAGCCGTCTGCCGTCCGCGATTGCCGCCGCGCTTAACATCGGCGACGTACCATTCGGCCGGTTGATCGCGCCGCTCGGCGGATACCGCATTCCCTTATGCTCGTGCATCAGCAGCGACGGTGCGTCCCTCGATCTGCGCGCCATCGTGCGCCTGGGCGACGGTACCCGCGTTGCGGTTGTCGAGGAGCGGTTCTTGCCGGCGGTGCTGGAGCGTGCGGATTTATGATTGTTCAATCCGGCCGGTGAGGCTCGTGCTCGCACAAATGTGACTTTAGGTGTCTGGGTGTTGCGGCAAGACCTATGCGACATAGCCGGTACGGATGGTTGGGCGGCAGATTCGCCGGGACCGGTTTTCAAGGGGTCGATCATGAAGGCAATTGTTACTGTAGGTCTGGCTGTTGCTGGGATGTTGTGTGCCGGTGTTCCGGCCCGCGCCGACGAGGTGTCCGGTGATGCCCTCGTCAATGCTCTGAACGGTATTTTCGGCAAGCATGCCGGCGCGCGCGGCAGCCACGCCAAGGGACAATGTGTGAAGGGCTCATTCGCGCCTGCGGCCGATGCGGCCGCACTGTCAAAGGCGCCGATGTTCGCGGCTACTGTTCCTGTACTTGGCCGGTTCTCGTTCGGCGGCGGTAACCCCAAGGCCGGCGAGAAAGCAAAATCGGCGCGCGGCCTCGCCCTGCGCTTCGATCCCGACGGCAAGGCGCCGACCGATTTCGTCCAACTGTCGGCGCCGATCTTTTTTGCCAAGACGCCGGAACTGGTCGTCGCCTTCCTGCAGGCGCGCGCGTCGGGACCGGATGGCAAACCCGATGCCGCCAAAGTCAAAGCGTTCACCGAGGCTAACCCCGATACGGCCAAGCAAGGCGCCTATGTCGCCAGCAAGCCGGTCCCGGCCAGCTATGCGGGTCTCAACTATTGGGGCATCCACGCGTTCATCGCTGAAAATGCCAAGGGCGAGAAAACGACGATCAAGTTCAAATCCATTCCGCTCGCCGGTGAACTCGGCCTGACCGAAGACGAAGCCAAGGCCAAGGCCGACGATTTCTTCACGGCCGATTTGGCAGAGCGGCTCGGCAAGGGCCCGGTCGGCTTCGACCTCGTCGCGATTGTCGGCGAAAAAGACGACAAGACCAACGATCCGACGGTCGAATGGCCGGAGGCGGATCGCAAACAAATCAAACTCGGAAAAATCGAAATCTCGGCATTGGAAGACAATGCCACGTGCGACGCGACAACGTTTGATCCGAACAATCTTGCCGACGGACTGTCGGGAGCGCCGGATGATTTGGTGCTTCCCGCGCGAGCGACGTCCTATGCCGTTTCGCTATCGCGACGCGCGGCACCTTAAGCCGGCTTGAACAGCCGCGCCGCGTGTTGGCAGTGCGCCGTCAATGCCGGGCGGCGTTGATGACAAGAATGAAGATCGCAAGGCATAGGATGAGCCCAACAAGCCTGTGAAAGTTGAGGTACCAGCGGAGCGCTGGACGGTTTGGCTGGACGTTGGCGTAGCGCTTGTTCATGCGCAGTTGCGACATGGGAATAAATGTATCGATGGCGTAGATCAGGCCCAGCTTATGCGCCGGCATTGCGGGTGACGCCGGTGTGCTTTCGAATCTCAGCAACAGCCAGAAAAGTGCAATGAACAGGAGCGCCCACAGGAACAGATTGTGCGGTTCATGACCGTAGGACACCGAGTACTTGGCAATCGGAATGTATGCCGAGCAGATGGCGTCCAGGGCGACT
>JANORU010000374.1:0-3847 GCA_031415475.1 Hyphomicrobium sp. | reverse complement strand
GTTGGTGCCGCGCTCAGGGCCGGGCACGACATCGAAACCATTGTCTATACGGCCGAAGCCGACAGCGCGAAGTTTATAGCCGCACTGTCGGAGGCGCACATGCCTTACCGGTGCTTCCCGCTGGTCCGTCTACAGTCCGGTACCGGGCAACAATTGCGCTACGCCGCCAACACGAGCCCCCAGATCGCCCGCTACGTGACGGCGCTTCGCCGCGACCGGCCGGACGTCGTCCACGTCAACAGCGCCGCGCAATGGCGCCCTGCGGTCGCCGCTCGGATTGCGGGCATCCCATGCGTCTGGCACTTGAACGATACCAATATGCCGGGCGCGGTTCATACCGCCTTCCGTGCCACGCAAAGAGCGGCCAGCGCCTTCATCGTCTCGGGCCGCCGCGTCGAGAGCTATTATCTTCCGGCCGGCAGTTTCGGACGCGCTGTGCACCTCGTGCCGGCTCCCGTCGATACTACGCGGTTCCGGCCGGACCCGTCGGCTGTCGCGGCAGATGTTGCTCGGCTTCCCGGCCTCAAGGTCGTCAATGTCGGCAACGTCAATCCAGACAAGGACATCGCTACCTTTATTCGGGTCGCTGCTGAAGTGCGCCGTCTCGCAACGGAGCCGATAACTTTTGTGCAAGCTGGAGGGCTGCTCGACTCGCAAGATAGCTATTCGGCAACTTTGCGCGCCCTGATGCGGGACCTTGGGACCGATATCGCAATGCTCGGTCACCGATCTGATATGGCTGAGGTCTTGCGTGCATGTGACGTCTATGTGCACACGGCGCGGCATGAAGCGTCGGGCATGGCCGTATGGGAAGCCTTAGCAACGGGACTGCCGGTGGTCACGACCGACGTCGCTGACTATTCAGAACTATCAAGCAAATGGGCCTTTGCCCGCATTCGGCCCATCGGCGATTGGGCCGGACTGGCAAAGGATGTCGTCGATTTCTTGCAAGACCGCCGCGAGCGCCTCCGGGCTGCGGGCGAGGGACTGGTGATGATCAACGCGGAGATTGCGCTCCATCGGATCGTCGAGAAGCATGCCGCAATCTACCGTGCTCTTGCCCGTCCTTGAGGCGACAGCAAGCGGACGAGGCGAACGACAGGCCGGGTCATCGCAAACGCGGCGATCACCACCAAGTGCGCGTACATCAACACGAACCCCGTCGTCAGGGCGCCACGCACGATAATGGGCATGGCGGCAAACAGTGCGATGTTCAGCATCCAGGCGGCAGAGAACCGGCCATGGCGGCGCGACAGGGAATTGGCCCAACCCAGCAGCAGACCGAACAGCAGCGAGAATACCGCGACCCCCGGGTAGCCAAAATCGAGATAAAACTCGAGGTAGATGGGCGCCGAGACGTTTGTGAATTCGACGCCGTACGACGAGATAATCATCGAACCGAGCCCTTCAGATTTTCCCGGCCAGATGGAGCGCGGCAAAAGAATTAAAATCGCAGACAGAATGTTCCACCCGTAGTGAAAACCCTGATCGGCGGCGTACTGGAAGCCGAGCATCAATTGCGGAGCGTTGTCGAAATCGAGATGTGACAGATAGCTGCGCAACTGTTCTGCACCCAGCACCCACACGACCTCATTGGCGCGCGGAGCAGAGCCGAGTACGGGAAACACCACGTACAGCCCGAAGGCCGCGGCAACTATAATGGCAAGCCTCATCCACGGCCGGTCGATTGGCGCGAATGCGGCCACCATCATCAATAGAAAGCCCATGACCAGGAAGCGCGCGGTGCCCAGTGGGTTCGAAAACACCAGCAATTCAGCAGTCGCGAGCCCTGTCAAAACTGCCAGCCCAACGAACAGCAGCGTGAAGGGGCCGCTAGTCTTGAGAGCCCGCCATGTCAGCAATGCCGATAGGATGAAGAGCCAATAGACGGCAAGCCGCAGCGTGATCGTGAACATAAAGAAGTTTAAAGCCGAAGTGCCGTACTCGAGAAATTGTTCGAGCCGGCTGGCAAGAAAGTATTCGAGACCGACGCTGGAAACGCCCGCTGCAATGAGGGCGAGAACGACGAGCGCGAAAACCGACGGCCTGATCAGTCCGACTGCTGCGTCGTGCGCCACATACTCTGCTGGAGCCGCACGCCGCCGCGCCCAGGCCGTTGCGAGCCCGTGGCCTGTGTCGACGAACAGCACGAACAGCCACACAATGGTGACCGGACCCGTGACATCAAAGTTAGGACTTGTCAGGAACGGGTAGTGAAAGCTGTTGCCCTGATATTGGAAGTAGAGCGGAATCATTGCGCCGAACAGCGTGAACCAATGCAGGATCAACAGGCTTGGCGCCGAACTGGGCGAAAATGAAATCCAGATCAGGCGCCCAATCAGGTAGATGAGGAGCAATGGGAAGAGTACGGGGGTCCGGTAGTCCGTCGGTGCGAGCATGAATAGAAATGCGCACAGCGCAATGAAACTCAAGCTCAGAGCCAGCGCTGCAAATTCACCAACAAAACGTCCGGCTTGAATGCGGCCAATAGGTGCTTCGTCGCGCTTGAGATCGGATGCCATCGATAAATGTGTTCCCAAAGGCACTTGGCCCGATGGCACTTACGGCCTTGAAGGATTGGATTCAAGGCCGGCTGACGGACTAGCACGGCGCTCTCCACCTGTGAATTGTACCCGTTGCGGGCCATTCTCCCAACCTTCATGCGCACGGGTCTACACCGAGGCCCGTTACTCATCGATATTTGGTCCCTCGGCCGGCGAAGTCAGGGCATGCGCGGCCATGGCGCACGACAATATCAAGAGTGCGATCGTTTGGTGGACCCAGCGGAAATCGGTGAAGCTAACGGTCAAAAGTACCGGCAGCAAATGACACAGGGCGGTTGAAATCAACAGGCCCAGCGCGATCAATTGTCTGTCCGGTTCGGCGTTTAGTCCACGCAGTTCGCCTTGCCGAAGCGACGATTGGGACGGCAAACGACGAACAACCAGTCCAGCCATTCCGCACGCGAGCAGCGCCATCGGCCAAGGGTTGTTGAAAAGTGTAAGTTTATTGAATTCCTTGAGGAGCCGAAGAACCTCGGTCCGCCAGCCCGACAATGCCTGCGGAAAGTTCAATTCAATGGGATGAAACGCAGGTTCAAGGGGGATTGATGCGAGAAGCGCGGTGTTGCCTCGCCAGCCGCGCCACGGAACTGCGAGATACATCATATCCTGAAGACTGACGGTCACTCTGGCTGACGTATGCGCGTCCACGGCGTCATTGACCAACCCCCGGCAGCGCAGAATTTCTACCTCGGAGTCGAACACAGGAAACAGCATGGCGTCGCGACGATTCCAGTCGCGATAAATGAGTGGCGCGGCCCGCTCGCCATTGACGTGCAGGAACCGGTCGACCGCGGCCATGTCTAATTTTGGGTAGCACGCGACGGGGAAGAGATTGCGGCCCTCGACCTGGGACATCCGCGCCAAAAGATAGTTGCCATGCGGCTGCGATTTGTAGCTTCGGACCGTCACCATTGCGTCGATAAACGCCCACATGCCCAGTGTGATCGCGATGCAGGTCAGCAATGCGCCCGCGCCCGCCGCCAACAATCTACTGATCGGTGAAAAACGGACTGGCAAAACGGCGTACAACATTACAACTAGGCTCGGCAGAGCACTGGCGGCTTGGTTGTCGCGAAAGGCGACACCGACGGCCATCAAGGCGACCGCGCTGGCGACGCCTGCAATCCGGCCCGAACGGCTTGGCGTGCGCACGACAAACAGCGCAACTGCGATGGTCGCCAGCGTTATGCCGAGGCCTGTCAGGTCACGCCACGCGACACCCATGATCCCCAGCACCGGCGGGTAGAGGACCGTTGCCAGCATGATGGCGATGCGCGCCCGGC
>JANORU010000373.1:0-1587 GCA_031415475.1 Hyphomicrobium sp. | reverse complement strand
ACGCCGGCATTAACGGCTGCGTAAATCTCCCTGGCCCATAGTCGCATTGAACTCTGGCGACCCCCGCCTCGGACCCCTCTCCCATGACCCTGGCATGACCCTCGACCGCCGTTCCTTGCTTGCCGCCGGTGCCGGCCTCAGCGCTCTCGCCGCAACAGCGGCCAGTGCCGGGACACGTCTGGACAAGACCGGGATCGGGCAGAACTTGCTGCCCGGCGATCCGGCGCCCAAGGCTGACGCATCAGACCGCACGGCCGAACTCCAGGCGATGATCGACCGCGCGGCGAAGGATGGAACTGCCGTCCTGCTGCCGCCCGGTCTTTTCCGCGTCAGCGCGATAGAGTTACGCGACGGCACAAAGCTCTTAGGAACCGCCGGCCTCACCACGCTCGAATTCACCGGCGGAGCGAAATTCTTGCATGCCACCAATGCCGCAAACATCCACATCGAAAATCTCGTGCTCGACGGCGCGCTGATCGCACCCGCCGACGGCGACGATCCGGCCCTTCTCTCGCTCGACAACTGCGGGGCCATTCATCTCTCGCGCCTCATTGTGCGCCAGTCCCTCGGTCACGGTATCGTCGTCAAAGGTTCATCGGGGCGGATCGCCGATTGCACGGTGCACAACGCGCTGCTGACCGGCATCTTCAGTCTCGACGCCACCGGCCTTGAAATCGTCCACAACACCGTCCGCGACTGCGGCAACAACGGTATTCAAGTTTGGAGACGTGCTGCCGGTGAAGACGGCACGCTCATCGCCGCCAACCGCATTCAGCGCATCTCGTCGAAGGGCGGCGGCACCGGCCAGAACGGCAACGGCATCAACATCTATCGCGCCGGCTCGGTGCGCGCGAGCGACAACCGGATCACCGACTGCACCTATTCCGCCATTCGCGCCAACGCCGCCTCGAACGTGCTGATGACCGGCAATTCCTGCGAACGGATCGGCGAAGTGGCGCTCTATGCCGAGTTCGGGTTTGAAGGCGCGCTGATCGCCAACAACCTCGTCGACGGCGCCGCGTCCGGCATCGCGGTCACCAACTTCAATGAGGGCGGGCGCTTGGCTGTCGTGCAGGGCAATCTCATTCGCAACTTGAAGCGCCGCGAACACGAGCCGGTCGACAAACGCGGCGACGGCATTTCCGTCGAGGCCGACAGCCTCGTGTCCGGCAATGTCATTGAGAACGCGCCGACTGCCGGAATTATGGTTGGCTGGGGCCCGTACATGCGCAATTGCTCGGTGACACAGAACCTTATTCGCGATGCTGCGACCGGCATTCTGATCAGCGCCGATGATCAAGCCGGCGCCTGCCTGATCGCCAACAACATGATCTCCGGCACCAAGACCGGTGCCATCCGCGCCATGCGCGACGGCGCGCCCATCGGCCCCGACCTCGCGATCGAAAAAGGCGGCAACGCGCGCGTGGCCGTGACGGGCAATGTGGTGGCGTAAGGGCGCGGGTGAAGTCTGGCGGGTGTCGGCACTTGTAGGTCGGTGCTGACCCCGGACTTGATCTGGGGAAGCCCGACAACTTTTTTGTAGCAAGTCGTTGGGCATCACAAGAAGGTTCAGCCCAACCTACGGTT
>JANORU010000372.1:0-5821 GCA_031415475.1 Hyphomicrobium sp. | reverse complement strand
TCGCCGCCCTGGACCCACAGCGTCTAGCAGTGGGTATGTCGCGCTTGGGAAAGTTGCCCGTTGACGGCTAAGTCGCGAAAATGTCACAGTTTGCCCCTCCTTTGTGCCCGCACGGTTTCAGTGGGCGTTCCGCGCGCGTGTCTTTGACGCCGCGCTGGGACGCGTTTGCCGCGGTCGCGTTGTGTTTGGGGTGAGCCGCACAACGGCCACAGCGGCCGCCCAACTGCAAACTCTGAGGGTAGGTCGGCAGCTCTTCGCGCTGCGGTTGACGGGCTAACGAGGCAACAGTTGATGAGCATGGCGGACAGCCAAGCCAGGACGGAGCGGGACGCGCGGGCGGCTGATGCGCCCTACCTCGACCCGAGCGAGCGGGCCTTTTGGGTCGGCCTCGTGATCGTCGTTCTATCGCTGATCTCGGCGTTGACGTCGTATCTCATTCTGACCGGCCTGACCCCCATCACGCCACGCGACGACGTGGTGCTCGGCGCGCTGTTGATCAACGTCGCGTTGATCAGCGCCATGCTGGCAATCGTTGTCTGGCAGTTTCTGGGGCTGTGGCGTGCGTGGCGAAACAATGTCCCGGGCGCCCGGCTGCATGTTCGCATCGTCGCGCTGTTCTCGTTGATCGCCGCTCTGCCGGCGATCGTTCTGGCGATTGCGGCGACGACGACCTTCTCGCGCGCGCTCGACAGTTGGTTTTCAACCCGCACCCGGGCGATCATCGACAATTCGCTCAATGTCGCGACCGCCTACATCGAAGAGCACGGCTCGGTGATCCGGACCGATGTCGCCAACATGGCGCGCGATATTGATGCCGCCGCCGACTTGACGCGCGGCGATCCCAAACAATTGCAACAACTCCTGATCGCCCAATCGGGCCTACGCGATTTGCCGGTCTCCTACATTATCGATGGCACGGGTACAAAACGCGCAACCGGCATGGAAGACGAGAAGCTCCCCTATCTGTTGCCGCCGCAGGCCGCGATCAAGGAAGCCGAAAGCGGCCAGATCGCACTTCTCAAATCGACGGCGTCGGCGCGCATCTCGGCCATCGCGCAACTGAAGAATTATCCGGGCGACTATCTGTACGTCGCCCGCGGTGTCAGCCCCAAGGTCATGGGCCACTTGCAGCGGACCGAGCAGAGCGTTGATGAATACAATCGGTTACGCAAAGCGCGCGGCGGACTGAAGCTTGCGCACGGTCTGATTTACACGGTCATTTCCATGACGTCGCTGCTGGCGGCCATCTGGGCCGGGCTGTGGTTTGCCGGCCGGTTTGTGGCGCCGATCCGCCGCCTGATCGCCGGCGCCCGCGATGTCTCGACCGGCAACCTCGATGTGGAATTGCCCGAGAAGCGCGGCGAAGGCGACCTCCGCCGGCTCTCGAGCACGTTCAACACGATGACGCGAGAACTGAAGCATCAGCGCAATGAACTGGTCAGCGCCAACGAACAATTGACCGATCGGCGCCGCTTCATCGAGGCCGTGCTGGCCGGCGTCTCGGCCGGCATCATTGGCCTGGATGGCAAGGAACGGATTACGCTGCTGTCACGGTCGGCTGAAGAACTGCTCGGCACAACAGAGGATTCCGTCGTCGGCAAGAAGCTGTCAGACGCGCTGCCGGATTTTGCTGAGGTGCTCGAGAGCCGGACGGATGCAGGCCTCAAGCCCAAAGCGCAGCACGAGGTCAAGATCGAGGTTGGCGGTGAAGAGCGGACGTTTTCCGTCAGCGTAACGCGCGAGAAGGCAGGACCGGGCGATGTCGGCTGGGTAGTGACGTTCGACGACATATCAGAGTTGGTGTCGGCCCAGCGCACGTCGGCGTGGGGAGATGTGGCGCGCCGCATCGCCCACGAAATCAAGAATCCGTTGACCCCGATCATCCTGTCGGCCGAACGCATCCGCAAGAAGTACGGCAAGTTGATCGTCGAGGATCGCGAGGCGTTCGAAAAGCTGACCAGCACCATCGAGCGTCAGGCGGGCGACATCAAGACGATGGTCGACGAGTTCGCCGCCTTCGCGCGCGTACCAAGGCCGGTCATGGAAGATACCGATCTGCGCGAGGCGGTGCAGGAATCCGTCATTCTGTTCCGCGAAGCCCACACCGCATTGACCTACAACCTGGTGATGCCCGAAGAGCCGGTGCGGGCGCGGTTTGACCGCCGGCTGATCACGCAAGCGGTGACCAATCTCGTCAAGAATGCCACCGAAGCCATCGAAGGCGCGCCCAACGCGCCAGACCGTCCGAAGGGCAGGGTAGAAACTGTTCTGCGTGTCCTCGCCGACCGCTATGAGATCGATGTCATCGACAACGGGGCCGGTCTGCCAAAACAAAATCGATCGAAACTACTTGAACCCTACGTGACAACCAAAGGGCACAAGGGAACCGGGCTCGGGCTCGCGATTGTCCAGAAGATCACCGAACAGCACGGGGGCACCCTGACCCTCGACGACGCGCCTCCGGCCGACGACAGGCCGACGGGTGCGCGCGTGCGGATTACCTTACCGCGAACCGACAGCAAGGCCGTCAAAGCCGACACCACCACACATGCAGCGAAACGCGGTGCCCTTGCGGCGCCGGGCGCTGCTGAATAGAACACGTATTCCTTGAGGAGCGAACGATGGCAGCGGATATTCTGATCGTCGACGATGAAGCCGACATTCGAGAACTCGTTTCCGGTATTCTCGAAGACGAGGGTCACCGGACGCGACTGGCGCGCGACAGTGACGAGGCGTTGCGGGCCATCGAGGAGCGCCGCCCGCAGCTTGTCGTACTCGACATCTGGCTGCAGGGCAGCCGGCTCGACGGTCTCGAAGTCCTGACCGTCATCAAGCGCACGCATCCCGATCTGCCGGTCGTCATCATCTCGGGCCACGGCAACATCGAAACCGCGGTGACAGCCATCAAGCGCGGCGCCTACGACTACATCGAGAAACCGTTCAAGGCCGATCGGCTCGTGCTGGTGACGCTGCGCGCGCTTGAGGCCTCAAGCCTGAAGCGTGAAGTGCGCGAACTGCGCGAGCGCTCGACGGTGTCGGCCGAAATGGTCGGCAAGTCGGGAGCGGTCAATCAACTGAGGACGCAGATTGACCGGCTGGCGCCGACCAACAGCCGGATTTTGATCCGCGGCTCGTCGGGCACCGGCAAGGAATTGTCGGCCCGTGTCATCCATCTTAAATCGCATCGCGCCGAAGGACCGTTCGTCGTGCTCAACGCCGCTGCCATGGCGCCGGACCGGGTCGAAGAGGAATTGTTCGGGACTGAGGATCGCACCGGCGGCGCGCGCAAGGTCGGCGCACTTGAGGAGGCTCACGGCGGTACGCTGTACATCGATGAAGTTGCCGACATGCCGATTGAAACCCAGGGCAAGGTGCTGCGGGTTCTCGTCGAGCAGAAATTCCTGCGTATCGGCGGCGCGCAGAAGGTGGCCGTTGACGTCCGGATTATTTCGTCAACCAGCCGCGATCTCGAACGCGACATGGCCGAAGGCCGCTTCCGCGAAGATCTCTACCATCGCCTCAACGTGGTGCCGTTGCGCGTGCCGAGCCTTGCCGAGCGCCGCGACGACATTCCCGATCTCATCCAATTCTTTGTTACACAACTCAGCCAGGCCTCGGGTCTCGCGCCGCGCCGCATCGGAGAAGACGCCATTGCCGTTCTGCAGGCCCACGACTGGCCGGGCAACGTGCGGGAACTCAGAAACAATATCGAGCGATTGCTGATCCTAGCCGGCGGCGATCCGAATGCCATCATCACCGCCGAGATGCTGCCCGAGGAAATCGGTTCGAACGTGCCGCTGCCCGTCAACGGCGGCGCCGAACATCTGATGTCGTTGCCGCTGCGCGAAGCGCGCGAAATCTTCGAGCGCGAGTACCTGCTGGCGCAGATCAACCGGTTCGGCGGCAACATCTCGCGCACGGCCGAGTTCGTCGGCATGGAGCGTTCGGCGCTGCATCGCAAGCTTCGGGCGCTGGGCGTGTCGTCCGATCAGCGGTCCGGTGAAGTGCGCATGGCATGACGCGGGTTATCTACGTCAACGGCCGCTATCGCCCCTATGCACAGGCGTTGGTCCACGCGGAGGATCGCGGATTTCAGTTCGCTGACGGCGTCTACGAGGTGTGCGAAGTTCGTGGCGGCCGGTTGATCGACGAGGCCCGGCATTTGGCGCGGCTGGCCCGGTCGCGTGCCGAGCTGTCGCTCGTACAGCCGATGTCGGATAGGGCGCTCGGTCTCGTCCTGCGCGAGACGATCCGTCTCAATCGCGTCGACACCGGGCTTGTTTATCTGCAACTCACGCGCGGTGCGGCGCCTCGTGATTTTCCGTTTCCAGCCGCCGATACGCCGCCGACACTCGTTTGTCTGGCGCGCCGGCTCGATCCGGCAAGAATTGCCGCCCGCGCCGAAGCCGGCATTGCCGTCAAGAGTATGCCGGACAACCGCTGGGGGCGATGCGATCTCAAAACCGTCATGCTGCTGCCCGCGTGCCTCGCCAAGGAAACGGCCAAGGCCGACGGCGCGCAGGAGGCTTGGTTCGTTGACGCGCGCGGGCTTGTGACGGAGGGAGCCTCCAGCAACGCCTGGATCGTCCTGAAAGACGGCACTCTGGTCACGCGGCCGATTGATCAGCATATTCTCAGCGGCGTGACGCGCTTGACGGCGTTGGATGTATTGACCGGCACGGGCCTGAACCTTGTCGAACGTGCGTTCTCGATTGACGAGGCGAAGCAGGCGGCGGAGGCCTTTATTACGTCGGCTTCGGCCACCGTTATGCCGGTGGTCAAGATTGATGGGACGGCGATTGGCGACGGCCGGCCCGGGCCCGTGACGCGCCAAATTCGCCAGCGGTTCCATGACTTCGCAGCCGTCGCTGCCCTTTAGGCGTGCGCCGCCGCCGCAATTTCATGCAGCTGGAGGTCCTCGATTGGCGGTCGTCAAAACTACTGCAGCGCAGCTAAAAAGGCGCTAGGGTGCGGCCCGCACTAACACGACAACAAAAAACAGCGGAAAACAAAACAATGGCCGCGGATCGCGTACAAAGTCTCCAGGACACGTTTCTCAATCATGTCCGTAAGCAAAAAATCCCACTGACAATTTTTCTCATCAACGGCGTCAAGCTGCAGGGGATTGTCACCTGGTTTGACAGCTTCTGCGTGCTGCTGCGACGGGATGGCCACTCGCAACTCGTCTACAAGCACGCCATCTCGACCATAATGCCAGGTGCCCCCGTCAATCTGATGGACGGCGAACCGAGCGAAGATACCTAAAGGATTGACCCAATCGACACGACTTCGCGTACGCCACCGCTGCCGCCCGGAGCCAAAACCCAGCCGGGCGATGACGGTGCGGGCGCAGCCTCGAGCGGCCGCGCAATTGTTATCGTGCCCGTACTGTCGCGCAATCGCGATGGCAGCGTGGCGACCCACACGCCCGAAGACCGGTTGCTTGAAACGGCAGGGCTCGCGGAAGCAATCGATCTCGAAGTTGTCGATCGCCTCATTATAACGGTCGCTGAGCCGCGCCCGTCAACGCTGATCGGATCGGGCAAGGTCGAAGAGATTAGAGCCTTGATCGCCGAGCGGGAGGCCGGTCTCGTCATCGTCGATCACGCCGTCACGCCCAGTCAGCAGCGAAATTTGGAAAAGGCCTGGAACGCGAAAGTTCTCGACCGCACCGGCTTGATCCTGGAAATCTTCGGCCGCCGCGCACGCACCAAGGAGGGCGCGCTCCAAGTCGAGCTCGCCCATCTCACCTATCAAAAGGGCCGTCTGGTTCGCAGTTGGACTCACTTGGAGCGGCAGCGCGGCGGCGGCGGCTTCATGG
>JANORU010000371.1:0-5674 GCA_031415475.1 Hyphomicrobium sp. | reverse complement strand
GAAGCCGCCTACGCCATGCTGGCGTGCGCGCGGATCGGCGCCATCCATTCGATTGTGTTCGGCGGCTTCTCACCTGACAGCTTGAAGAACCGGGTCGAGGACGCGGAATCCAATATCATCATTACGGCCGACGAAAGCGTGCGCGGCGGCAAGAACGTTCCGCTCAAGAAGAACGCCGATATTGCGCTCGAGGGCGCGGCCGAAGGCACAAAGGTGCTGGTCGTGCGCCGCACCGGCAATACGATTCCGTGGACGCCGGGCCGCGATTTCTGGGTGCACGAGGAAACAGCCAAGGTTTCGGCCGATTGCGCCCCTGTCGAAATGAATGCCGAAGATCCGCTGTTCATCCTCTACACGTCAGGCTCGACCGGAAAACCGAAAGGCGTGCTGCATACGACCGGCGGATATCTGACCTACGCCGCCATGACCCATCAATACGTGTTCGATTATCACGATGGCGACATTTACTGGTGCACGGCCGACGTCGGCTGGGTCACGGGCCACAGCTACATCATCTACGGGCCGCTCGCGAATGGCGGCACGACGCTGATGTTCGAAGGCATCCCGAATTACCCGACGGCCTCGCGCTTCTGGCACGTGGTCGACAAGTGGGACGTCAACATTTTCTATACGGCGCCGACGGCCATTCGTGCACTCATGGGATTGGGCGACGATTTCGTCAAACGGACGGACCGGTCGTCGCTCCGGCTTCTGGGATCGGTCGGCGAGCCGATCAACCCGGAAGCGTGGGAATGGTACCATCGGGTGGTCGGCGACGGCCGCTGCCCGATCGTCGATACCTGGTGGCAGACTGAGACCGGCGGCATTCTCATCACGCCGCTGCCCGGCGCGACCGCACTCAAGCCGGGCTCGGCGACACGGCCGTTCTTTGGCGTGCAGCCCGAATTGGTCGACGACAAGGGCGTGGTGATCGAAGGCGCCGGCCAAGGCAATCTGGTCATTCTCGATAGCTGGCCCGGTCAGGCGCGTACGATTTATCGCGATCATGAGCGGTTCGTGCAGACCTACTTCTCTGCCTATCGCGGCCAATACTTCACCGGCGACGGCTGCCGCCGCGACGAGGACGGCTACTACTGGATCACCGGGCGCGTTGACGACGTGATCAACGTCTCCGGTCATCGCATGGGCACTGCCGAAGTCGAAAGTGCACTTGTCTCGCATCCGAGCGTTGCCGAGGCCGCGGTCGTTGGCTATCCGCACGATCTCAAGGGTCAGGGCATTTATTGCTACGTGACGCTCAACTCGGGCGTCGATTCAAGCGATGCCCTGCGCAAGGAGCTTGTGGCGCACGTTCGCAAGGAGATCGGACCGATTGCCTCGCCCGATCTCATCCAGTTTTCCCCTGGCTTGCCAAAAACCAGGTCGGGAAAGATCATGCGTCGCATCTTGCGTAAGATCGCCGAAGACGATTTCTCGAGCCTGGGTGACACCTCGACGCTTGCCGATCCGGCTGTGGTCGATGACCTGATTGCCAACCGGAAGAACAAGCGGGCGGGTTGACGCAACGCCATCAAGATTTGTGAAATAAATGAGGCGCCGGTGAGCGATCACCGGCGCCTTTACTTATCTGTGCTGCTCGGGTGGATGTCGTCAGCTTGTGACGCGCAGTTTCGACAGGCGCTCGACGATATCGCGGAAGGCACCGATCAAGTCGCTACTTGAATTCGCGTCATAGAAATTCTCGTTACCACTGCACTGACGAAGGGTCGCCTCTGCAATTGCTGGGGCCATAAATGACACCGAGTAAATTGTCAGACCATCGACTTTCATGTTTTGGCAGAGCTGGAGCGCCTGATACGGCGAGCTGCCCGCCGAGGATGGGTCAGTAGCATTGATGCTGCCATTCTTATAACTCGTGTTGAAGTCGCCGTCGGTCATCAAAATGACGGCCTTGATGAGCTTGGGCTGCGAGACGAGAGGGCGATTGGCAGCCGGCCAGAGGTAGGCCCAATCGGGCGACAGCATGTACCAGCCCCAGGCCGTGCCGAGATGCCCCGCCGTGCCGCCAATCGGTGTCAAGGCGTCAATAGCGGCTTTGAAGTTGTTGCGTTGCGTCGCATCAGCGAGGTCGGCCAGCGGCGTTACAGACGCCTCGGGGCAGCTATAGTTCGAGTTGTCCGCGGTCGAGCTTGTACCAAGATACACCCCCGCGCCATTTGGCGCGGCATCGGTGTAGGCGTGGGATCCATCGCGCTCGACAACGCAGGTGTCGGTGCCAGAGGCGGCCCAACCGCCACCCCACGACGACCAGCTCCATGTCGTAGCGCCGCCGCCGCCATTGGTTACGGCATCGTGGAATGAGCCGGCGTTGACCGACGCAGAATAAGGAACGAGAGCGACGCGGATCTGCTGCGGTCCCGGATTGCTGGCAAACAGTGTGTCGACCAATTCCTTGGCCGCGACCTTTAGAGAGTCGATCTTGCCGCTGTCCGCCATAGAGCCGGTGATATCGACGACCAGCGACAATTCAATCTTGATCGTTTCGTACGTAGCGCTTGCAGTTCGCGGGAAAGCCGTCGGCGCTCCGCCCTTGAACAGCGAGCCAAACATCGTGCTCATCGAGACGTTGACCGATGCGGTCACTGTCGACGTGGTCTCGTCGGGAGTGGCTATGAAGTCTGTCAGTTCGACCTTGCCGATGCGAAGCTCGGCAACTCGAGACTCGAAGAATTGCTTGGCACGCTGCTGGATCTGGGCGGCCGAGGCGCCCTCAATATCCATGGACTTGGCGCCGGCCAGCGCCGCCGCGTCGAGAGCGGCTTGCACCCGGGACGTCACGTCGTAAATTCGTGCGCTGTCGGTTGCCAGCGACGAAAACATGAACACGATAATCAGGCAGAGGCCGAACAGGATCGCGACTGCGCCGTTCTGGTCCGAAGAAAACCGCCGAAACAACTGAAACCGCGACGCCATGTGGGTGAGCCCTCAACGTATACTGCTGAAATAGGAACCACACAGATCGATAAAGTTTGGATAAATTGATTGTGGCACGGTTCGTTAAGCCGATGATCAAGTGGTCATCGTCAGTCAATCGTTTCGCTGTGTCTTGAAATGGAACGCCGGTATTGTGGCTAATCTATTTGCACCTGGAGAAAGCACCGCGATCGAAATGGAAATGGTTTTTATGAGCTTCATTATACTCGGGCCCCAGTGTGACCCTGAAATAACGGCACGCGCGTTTGTGGGCTTCCTTAAGAAATAACGAGGCAGCGCCGGCCGCAGACCAGTCTTTCAAAATTGAAATCTGGCGACCGTCGGCGAGCGTGAACCCAGAGATATCGATAGCGTTGGCCGAGGCGTGCTGGCTTCGTACAGTCTTCCAAAGCGGATTGCCGATGATATTGCGGCAACCGTAGCTGCCCATGTCACCGAGCCGGACGACGCTCTGTCCAAACAGCTCCTGCGCTAAGGGCTGCACGTCCTGTTCGATCCACAAGGCAAGAGCGGCTGCCATTTCGCAGGTGAGAGGATTGACGCCGATGCGCGCGCCGCCAACGATCGAGAACTTGACGGCGTTACTCCACCCGCAACCGTCTTTCACCGGCTGATCCGCGATTGCGCTGGCGTCGGTATGCGGGAACTTCAAGACCGATTGGCAGAGGGCCGGATCGCGACGCAGAACCGAGAGCCGGGCATCGAGGAAGTAACGCGGCGGGTCTTTGAGAGATAGCGGCGCAAAGGGACTGAAACGCTGCGGGATGAGGCCAAATCTCAACGACCCGAACAGCGCAACGGCGATCAGCACCACAAGCGCCATGCGAGCAAAGCGCCGGGCAAGTTTCTTCATCCTAGGGTCTACTCCCTCAACAGCCGGGCGCACACTAACCGAGGCATCGCGGCGGCGCCAAGGCGTTAAACGAAAACGACCGCCGGGGGAGACCGGCGGCCGCTGCAACAGTGACGTCGATGTTGCGCCTATTGCGTCAGGCGCAAGTTATTGAGGTTGGCGGCGATGGATTGGAAGGCACCGCGCAGTTCCTCGCCGTCGCGAGCATTGAAGTAGTGATTCTCCGAAGTTGCGCAGTTGCGAAGCAAGCTTTCCGCTGCACTGGGTGACTGGAAAGCAACCGAGTACACGACAACGCCCTTATCCTTCATTTCACCACACACGCCGCGGGCCTGGTTCGACGAACTGCCATTGGCGCCCACGTACTGGGTGTTGAATTCGCCGTCGGTCATCAGAATGATGGCCTTGACCGTGTTGGCTGCACCATAGGCCGCCGGGCGGCTGAGGACGGGGTAGAAGTCCTTCCATTCCGGCGAGATCAGGTACCACGCCCAAGCCGCACCCAGATGACCTGCGGTACCGCCACTTGCGCGATAGGTATCGATCCGCGACTTCAGCATGTTCTTGTTGGTCGAGAGAGGCTCGATCGTTGCCGACGGGCACGGCATCCGTGGCGTGTACCCGATCCAGCTGCCGGAGACCGGCTTGGCATCGGTGAAGCGTTCAGTGCCGCCACGTTCATGGACGCACGAGCCGCTGGCACCGCCTGTGACCGTGCGAGCATAGGAGCCAGCGTTGACGCCAGCAGCATATGGCGCAAGGCCGATACGAACCTTGTTGGTCGAACCGCCGTCGGGCAGCAGGATATTGATCAGGTCCTTCGAAGCCAGCTTCAAGTCTGTAATCTTCGAGCCGGCCATGGAACCCGTGACGTCGAGCGCCATTCCGAGTTCGATGTCCTTTTGGTCGAAGCGTGTCGCGGCCTGGACCGGAAGGTCGAACGAGTCGAACCCGGCGACGCGTGTGAACGTCATCGGCACGTCGGCGTCGACCGTCACAGTGACAGCGCCGGTCGTGCGGTTCGGATTGATGTTCACGCCATTGATGTTGGCCCAGGAGTCGCTAGCCATGTTGGTATTGAAATATGCCCGGCCAACCTGCCTGACATCGTCATCCGACAACCGGCCATCGAGCATGGCCCGGGCGGCAGCTAGCGCCGCCGAGTCGGCTGCGGCCGCAATTTTTGTATTGGAGCCGATTAGTCGGCTGTGATCGACGGCCATGCCGACGATCAGAATGAGAACTGAGAAGATCAAGGCGAACATGATTGCGACTGAGCCGCCTTCGTTCTCCTTAAAGCACCGTGCGAAGATCTTGGTATTCAGTGTCATTGTGTATCTCCCTGACACAACCGTGCCGCTGCGAGGGAGGTGCTGCAAAACGAGTGCCCCAACGAGCGACATCCACCGCTCCGGCCAGCCTCAAAGTATTCGATGGTTTAGAATTACTTAAGCCGGTACTTGCAGCCGTTAAAAAGATGCAAATGAGAGTTAGTAAAACTCGTCAAATTGAAACAAAATCAAGAGAAATTAATGGAAATTAGCCATTCATGATTTGAAAGCCTTGATATTTCGATACACAATTGCTTCGATTTGAAACGCCGATTTAAAGCGATCGAATTCGTTTGCGCCCGGTCAAAAGTCGGAAACAATCCCGCCGGCCTCCCAATCGCCGTAGCGAACCGGGTCCGGGCCACTCCGCCCACCAATCTCTTTTGGCTGATCTTTAACTTCCAATGACTGTGCCGTCCGCCGCGCTTCGGCCTCCTCAATTGCCCGGCGGGCTGCGTCGGTCAGGGCGCGGTGTGAGTTGGGCGGCTCTCTAGTCCCGCCGCTCGTCTCGGCAGACGATTTGGGGGCTTGGTCG
>JANORU010000370.1:0-3540 GCA_031415475.1 Hyphomicrobium sp. | reverse complement strand
CGGCAGTACTCGGCTGCGGTTGCGCAGATGGCGGAATGCCAGCCTCTGCTCATCCCGCTCGACACGGCGTTGGCCGACATCGGAGCGATCCTCGATGTCGCCGACGGCATCCTGCTGTCCGGAAGTCCATCGAACGTCAATCCCAACCTCTACAGCGATGACAAGCCGTTCCTGCCCGACATGCTGGATGCGGCGCGCGATAAGCTGACGCTGCCACTCATTCGCACGGCCAAGGACCAGAAGGTTCCGCTGTTCGCGATCTGCCGCGGCATCCAGGAGGTCAATGTCGCGCTCGGCGGGACATTGCATCAGGCGGTCCACACCGTTGCCGGCAAAATGGACCATCGCTACCCCGAGGACGTGCCGCTCGAGCAGAAGTGGGCGTTAGCCCATCCGATCACGTTGAAAGGCCGCTTACGCGATTGGATCGGCCGCGAGGAAGTGATGGTCAATTCCTTGCACGGCCAGGGCCTCAACAAACTGGGCGACGGGTTGACGGCCGAGGCGTTCGCCAACGACGGCATGGTCGAGGCTGTGCAAGGCCCGCCCGAACATCCTTTCCTCCTTGGTGTGCAATGGCACCCCGAATGGCGCGGCACCGAAAATCCAATCTCCCTTGAACTCTTCCGCCGGTTCGGCGACGCAGTCCGGAACAACGCATCATGACCACAGAAACGTATCTGACTGCCGCCCAAGCCCGCGTCTTCCTCGCGGCTCATCCGTCGCTGCAGTGGATCGACATCTATATGTACGATCTCAACGGCATTCCGCGCGGCAAGCGCATTCGCCCGTCGGACCTCGAAGGCTTCACCGACAAAGGCTTCATGGTGCCCTCGACCTGCTACATCATGGACACGCGCGGCAGTTGCGTCGAAGAGACCGGCCGACTGTGGGAAACCGGCGATCCGGATCTCCTGTTCCGCATCCTCTCCGACACGCTGCGGCCGGTCAGCGTCAACGGCACGACGCACGCGCAAGGCGTGATGGTTCCGGTTGATGACGATGGCGGACTCGATCCGCGCCGGATTCTCGAACGTCAGGTGGCCGCACTTGCCAAGGACGGCCTCTATCCCGTCACCGCCGTCGAACTCGAGTTCTACGTCAGTGCCGCCTCAACGAACGGCCGCTTCGAATTGAAGACGCCGTCGGGCCTCGTCGACAATCCCGACTGGCAGCAGCTCTACCAGTTCGAGGAACTGGACTGCATGGGTCCGTTCATCGACGACATCTACAAAATCGCCGAAGCCCAGGGCTTGCCGGTCGATGCCGTGCTGCAGGAGGCCGGTCCCGGCCAATTCGAAATCAACCTGAAGCACAAGAAGGATGCGGTCGCCGCCGCCCTCGACGGCCTGCTGTTGAAGCGCGCCGTCAAGGCCGCCGCCCGCGCCCACGCCATGGATGCGACGTTCATGGCCAAGCCGCACCACGATTGGTCGGGCTCAGGCATGCACATCCACGTCAGCCTGCTTGATGCCAACGGCCGCAACGCGTTCGCCGGCGATCCGATTTCGCCGCTGTTCCGCAACGCGCTAGGCGGATTGCAGACGTCGATGGCCGATTTCATGGCGATCTGGGCCCAGTCGGCCAACGCCTACCGCCGCTACCAGCCGAAGTCCTACGTGCCGATGTCGGCGCACTGGGGCTTCAACAATCGCACGGCCTCGCTGCGCGTCCTGAATACGTCAGCCAACGCCACCCGCGTCGAACACCGCATCGCCGGCGCCGACGCCAACCCGTATCTGGTGCTGGCCGCGGTGCTGGCCGGTGTCCGGCACGGCATCGCCAACAAACTGGATCCGGGCCCGGCGGCGGAAGGCAACTGCGAGGACAGCGGCGCGGCCAAAATGCCGACCGCCTGGGTCAACGCCCTCGAAGCGTTCGAAAAGTCTGCGGTTGTCCGGGACGCCTTCGGCGCGACCTTCCAGAAAACCTATGCTCTGATGAAGCAGACCGAACGGCTCGATTTTGAACGCGTCGTGACCTCGCTCGATCACCAGTGGTATGCTCGCGTCGCCTGAGGAGGGTCTGATGACCTCGCTTGCACACTTTGAAAAACTCGCCGGCGCAATCAAATTGCCCCATCAGGCGATCATTGAAGGCCGGCTGGTGGCGTCGAGCACCGGCGCGACGTTCGACAACATCTCGCCGCGCAACGGGCAGGTGATCAACCAAATCGCGTTGTGCGGCGAAGCTGACGTCGACACCGCCGTCGCCTCGGCGCGGCGGGCGTTCGAGGATCAGCGCTGGCGCAAGCTGCACTACCGCGACAAGAAGCGGATCATGTTCCGACTCGCGGACCTGATGGAACGCGATCTCGAAGCCATCGCGCTGCTCGAAACGCTCGATTCCGGCAAGCCGATCCGCGACACGACCGCGTTCGACGTGCCGTCGGCCATCCGCTCGTTGCGCTATTATGCCGAAGCCCTTGACAAGGTGCACGGCGAGGTCGGGCCCGAAACGTCGGATCGCTTTTCCTATGCGGTCCATGAACCGCTCGGCGTCATCGCCGCCATCATGCCGTGGAACTTTCCGCTCCACCTGACAATGTGGAAAGTGGCGCCGGCGCTCGCCATGGGCAATTCCATCGTCCTGAAGCCGGCCGAACTGACGAGCATGTCGGCACTAAAGCTCGGCGAGTTGGCGCTCGAAGCCGGCGTGCCGCCGGGCGTTCTCAATGTCATCACCGGCAAGGGCTCGGTCGCCGGCAAGGCGATGGCGCTGCACATGGACGTCGACATGCTGACCTTCACGGGTTCGGGCCCGGTCGGCCGCATGCTCATGAAGTATTCCGCCGACAGCAATCTGAAGCGCGTCAGCCTGGAACTCGGCGGCAAGTCTCCGCACATCGTCTTCAAGGACTGCCCGGACCTCGACGCCGCCGCTGCCCACGCCGCGTTTGGCATCTTCTACAATCAGGGTGAGGTGTGCACCGCCGGATCACGCCTGCTGGTCGAAGCCGAGGTGCATGACAAATTCCTCGAGAAAGTTGTGGCGGCAGGCAAGGGCTTCGTTGCCGGCGATCCGCTGGAACCGAAAACCAATTTCGGCGCCATGGTCTCCGAAGTCCAAATGAAGTCCGTCCTCGGCTACATCGATACCGCCAAGCAGGACGGCGCGGCACTCGCGCTCGGCGGCAACCGTGTCCGGGCCGAGACCGGCGGCTACTTCGTCGAACCGACCGTATTCGACGGCGTAATGCCCGACGCAACAATTGCAAAGGAAGAGATCTTCGGACCCGTGCTCGCCGTCACCACCTTCCGCGGCGCCGACCAAGCCTTGAAGATCGCCAACGACACCATCTTCGGCCTCGCCTCAGGCGCCTGGACATCCGACATGACCCTCGCCCATCGCTGTGCCCGCGAGTTGAAAGCCGGCCTCGTCTGGATCAACGGCTGGGACGCCTGCGACATCACCATGCCGTTCGGCGGCTTCAAGCAATCCGGCGTCGGCCGCGAGGGCGGGGTCGAGGGGTTGAAAACCTGTCTGGAGACCAAGACGATCATGCTCGACCAAATGCCGGCGGAACTTGAGCTGAGCGTC
>JANORU010000369.1:0-1613 GCA_031415475.1 Hyphomicrobium sp. | reverse complement strand
GACCGTGCTTGGTATCTTGTTGATCGTGTCAATCATCGCGACCAACGCAATCTATTCCCGCACCCAAAGGTAGCGGGCGCATCGCCGGCCAACCGGCACTCAACGAGGAGGAAACGAAGTGAAGAAATCCATTCTGACCGGTCTGGCCCTTGGCCTGACCTTTGCAACCACCGCCGCCTTTGCCGAACCGATCAAGATCGTCTACATCGGCAAGAACACCGGCAACCCCTACTTCGACAGCATCACCGGCGGCTTTGAAGATGCCTGCGCTGCAAAGGGCTGCGAATTCGAATTCGTGGCGCCGGCAACTGCCGAAGCCACCTCGCAGATTCCGATCATCGAAGCGCAGATCCAGCGCGGCGTGAATGTGATCGGCATTGCGCCCAACAGCCCCGACGCCCTGAACCAGGTGCTGGACCAGGCCAAGGCGGCGGGCATCCTCGTTTTGACGGTGAACGGCGACATCACCGGAAACGAAAGCCGCCGTGACGCCACCATCCTGCCGGTGAACTTTGACATCGTCGGGCGCGATCAGATCGAAATGGTCGGCTCGCTGATCGGCTATGAAGGCGAGATTGCCATTCTTTCGGCCACAACCGAGGCTCCCGACCAGAACAAGTGGATCGTGGGAATGAACGAGACGCTGGCAAGCGATCCGAAATACGCCAAGATGACGCTGGTTGCCACCGTCTATGGCGACGACCAGCCAGAGAAATCCACCACCGAGATGGAGGCCCTTCTGGCCAACTTTCCCAACCTGAAGGGCGTGATTGCGCCCACGACGGTTGGCATCGCGGCGGCGGCTCAGGTCGTCCAGTCGCGCGGCATTGCTGACACGGTCAAGGTGACCGGTCTGGGTCTGCCGTCCGAAATGCGTGACTTTGTCAAGGATGGCACGGTCACGGCATTCCAGCTTTGGTCGCCCTACAACGAAGGCTGGCTGGCCGTGCACTTCGCGCTTGGCCTGCTGGACGGGTCGATCAAGAACGAAGTTGGCGGAACTTTCGAGGTCCCCAATCTGGGCACCATCACGATCAATGCCAACAACTCGATGAATACCCAGGCTGAACTGACCACGTTCAACGCCGCGAACATCGACGAGTTCGACTTCTGATCTGATACCTGCAGGGGCGCCCGGGTGGGCGCCCCTGTGACCTTCATCAACAACGCCCGCAACGGATGCCTTGCCATGAACAGCTACGACTTTGACAACCGTGCTTCGATCATCACCGGCGGGGGGCAAGGCATCGGCCTGACGGTTGCCGAACTGATGCTGGCCAATGGCGGATCGGTGTCGATCTGGGATCGGGACCAAGCGCTGCTGGACGCTCTGGCACAAAAATATGCGGGCTCGGACAAGGTGCAATTTCTGAATGTCGATGTTGGCAAGCTGGATGCCGTCGAAGCGGCGACCGCCGCCGTGCTGCAGCACTTCGGCAAGATCGACGTGCTGATCAACAATGCCGCCATCGTCGGCCCCAACGCCAACACATGGGAATACCCGCCAGACGCCTTCATGGACGTCGTGCATATTGGCCTGGTCGGCACGTTCTTTGTATGTCGCGCTGTCGTGCCTCATATGATCGCGCGAAACTACGGCCGCATCGTCAATG
>JANORU010000368.1:0-2409 GCA_031415475.1 Hyphomicrobium sp. | reverse complement strand
GTGCTGCGCCCGGCCGAGCGCCACATCGTCGACCATCCACCGGTGACCCGTATCGAGCATATCAAGGTCCGGGCCGGTTCTGGCGGCTACGGTTGGCGGCCGATTGGCCGCTACGACAGCCATTGGTGACCTTCAGGGCCGCCTAATACTCCACAGCCGACCGTGAGGCTGCCACAATCGCCCCGCACCCGAAGCCGGGTCGCGTTGCAGTACTTCGTCTCTGTCCGTTTGGAAGAGTCGCTCTTGCGCGCAACGCCAGGGGGACTTGCCGCGATGCCGCGCAACGCCGTCGCCGTCATGAACACCAAGGGTGGTGTCGGAAAATCGACACTCGTCTTGGCGCTCGCCGAGACACTGTCGGCCTTTCACAAGAAAAATGTGCTGGTCATCGATAGCGACGCGCAGGCCAGCGTATCGAACATGATGACGTCGGTTGCCAGTCTGCACCGGCTGCAGACCGATGGCATGACGATCGTCGATCTCTTGGTCTCCCGCGTTTTGCAGAACGGCGCATCCGATTGGTCGCGCGTTGTCGTGCGCGATGTCGGCGACGTCGAAGACGCGCGGACCGTGTTCCTGATTCCGAGCGACATGCAGTTGACGCTGTTCGAACGCGAAGTGTCCAAGCAGGGGCTGCACACCAAGCTGCGCGCGGTCATTGGCGAATTGCTGCACGAAGTGCGCAGTGTGTTCGATATCGTGCTGATCGATTGCCCGCCCGGCCTGTCGGTGTTGACCGAAAGCTGGCTGCGCGAGGCCGATTTCCACGTTTCGCCGACCAAAGCCGACTACGTTTCGGTTTGTGGTCTCGAAGTTTTCCGCCGCTTCAAGAGTTTGAACCCGGAAATGGGCTTTGCCGAGAATCTCGGCGTCATCGTCAACATGAAGGATTTGGCGTCGCCCGGCGAGCAGGAGTATCACGACTGGCTTGCCGATGCGGCCGAGAACCGGTGTTTCGCGCAGGCGGTGCCACGCGCCCATGCCCTGCAGGACGCCGCTCGCTACCGCACCGAAGATCGTTCCTACATGGCCAAGTATCCGGGATACATCGGCGAGGCTTTGCGCGCTGTGGCGGAGGAGTTGCTGGCCCGCACGGCTCCCCAGACGGCCGCGGCCGAACCGGCGACCGCCGCTTGATACACGACTATTGTCTTGTGAGATGATTGGAGCGGGCGAAGGGGATCGAACCCTCGACCCTCACGTTGGCAACGTGATGCTCTACCGCTGAGCTACACCCGCGTCCTGGCGATGACGGGGTCTTTACGCGAGTTCGGCGCGGCATTCAAGCCGTACTGCAACGGGTGGCGCCTTGCCGCGCAAGAGGGGAAGATTTATAGCCGTTGGGCCGGTTTTGGTGTGTCGTCCCGGCCGGTCTAAGCCGCTATGCAACTTCCTTCGCCGATCTTCGGCTGAAAGCCCAATACCACATGCGAAAGGCCCTGTTTGAGCGCCTCGATCAACTCGGGATAGCGACCACGACCACCGACCATCCGCCGGTCGCGACCGTGGCCGAAAGCGCCGACCTCTATGCCCGAATTGCCGGCGCTCATACCAAGAACCTGTTTCTCAAGGATGCCAAGGACCAGCTCTACCTGGTGGTCGCTCACCACGACACCAACGTCGACCTCAAGGGTCTGCCCAAAGTCATCGGCTCGGCGCGCTTGAGCTTCGGCCGGGCCGAACTTCTGGCCGAGGTTCTTGGCGTTCATCCCGGTTCCGTGACGGCCTTCGCTTTGATGAACGATTCCACCAAGGCGGTCACAGCCGTCGTCGATAAGTCCCTCATGTCGCACGGCACAATCAACTGCCATCCGATGGAAAATACCGCGACAACAAGCATTGCGCGCGACGATCTTTTGAGGTTCATTCGCGACACCGGGCACGAGCCGCTGATCGTGGCGCTCGCAAAGCCCTGAGGCATCGGCTCGATTGAGCCTTCATGGATGCCATGTGCCGCCGCCGCCGCCGGCGTTTGCCATCGACGTTCGATGATTGATTGAGAGTTGGGAGACGGAAGTATGGTTTTCGGAACGCCGAGCCCTCCACCCGGCACCGATGCTGCAAGCAGCGACCTGGTCAAGGACACGACCACCGCGGGCTTTGCCAAAGACGTCATCGAGGCATCGCGCGACGCGCTGGTGCTGGTCGACTTCTGGGCGACGTGGTGCGGTCCCTGCAAGCAATTGGCGCCGGTGCTCGAGAAAGTCGTCACGAGCTATGGCGGTAAAGTTCGTCTCGTGAAGCTCGATACCGATGCGCACCCGCAGATCGCCGCGCAGTTGCGTGTCCAGTCGCTACCGACAGTGTACGCATTCCGTGACGGCAAGCCGCTCGATGGTTTCACTGGCGTCCAGCCGGAGAGCACGCTGCGCCAATTCATCGACCGGTTGCTTGGCCAGGAACAGGAGG
>JANORU010000367.1:0-7884 GCA_031415475.1 Hyphomicrobium sp. | reverse complement strand
TCAATCCGCCCTTCACGCTTGCACAGAAACTAAGCATTGTGCTGCCGTGGCTCACCGATGTTTTGGGCGACATCAGCGGCTCGCGGTTTGCGCTGACATCGCTTGGGACCGAGGCGATGCCCGATTGATTTGGCACTTCTGCCGAAAACGTAATTGATTGGATGCGCTGTCTTGCACATAATGGCAGCGGCGTTTGCCACCATAAAAATTTTCAGCAGTGAGTAGGTATTGCCCATGCGACAGTCAGGAACGGTCAAGTTTTTCAATTCTCAAAAAGGCTTTGGCTTCATCACGCCGGACGACGGCGGCAAGGATGTCTTCGTCCACGTTACAGCACTCGAACAGTCGGGCTTTCAGCAACTCGCGGATGGCACGCGGATCACATTCGAAACGGAGCCCGACAAGCGCGGCAAGGGCCCGAAGGCTGTGAAGTTGGAGGCGTCGCCCTAGGCACCATTGTTTCGAAGTGAGCACGGTGGATTGCCGCTGCTCGCTGGCGGCCTCCCAATTGTGCTGGATCGGGCTCGTCCGTCGCGGTGTGCTAACCGAAAACCAATGGCCTCAGAAAAACGGTTAGCGCCGCCTGGCCGATTTGCGGTATGATCGTCGTCAATGAAGGGTCCGGCAGGGTTCGGCCCAGGCGACCTCAAACGGATGGGTGCGGCATGACACATTTCAAGGCGGCGGGATTGATGCTGGTGGGACTCGGACTTGCGCTCGCTCCTCTACCCGCCGAGGCCGGTTCAAAGCGCGCGCCCAAGGTCGTGGAGCAGGGGGCGGAGCACTCGCAATCGAGCTATTACCGCGGTACAAAGGTTAAGGGCTACGTCGCCCGCCGGGGCGGCGGCTATTCCTATTCCGCCGAGGATACGATCAACACCTACGGTGATGCGCGGGGTTCGTACGGGGCGGCGTCGAGCTTCAGGGATCCACAGTTTGACCGGCAAACAAATGCCGGGCCGTTTGACCACGGCTACTTCTTCGAGACCCCCAGTGGCACTCACGGCGGCGATGCGCCGTATATGAATTAACGGCGCTCAGTTTCTGGAATTTGGTGGCCGGGGACTGGCTGTTAGGCTCAATGTTGCCACGACTTCTCCAAAGTGTTGGGGGAGAACTGTGGCAATTGTCGCCAATACCTAGGCATCTGAGCTTCTGGGGCTTATAGCCGGGACTTAAGTGGGCCTTCGCCCGATTCCCTGGGGAGACGTTTCGATATGCGCAGACTGACCAAAGCAGCCGTGGCCACTCTGGCACTGGCTCTCGCTGCCGCCGGCACGGCCGGCAGTGCACTGGCGACCTGCAAGAAGATGGGCTTCCTGGTCAATGACTACGGCAAAGATGGTCCGACCGAGGACGCCAAGAACTTGCTCGACAAGCACGTCGCCGAGTGGGCCGCCAAAGAAGGCGTGACCAACTACACAATCGGCAAGAAGGATGTCACGTGCGAGCTCTATCTGAACTTAATCCTGTTCGATGAGCACACCTGCACAGCCTCGGCCAACGTCTGCTGGAATGAAGGTCCGAACGCTGCCAAGGACAAGACGGCGTCAACAGGTGATGCCGCCGACAGCGAGAAGCCCGCGAAAGCAAAAGCTGCCGCCAAGTCCGACAAGGCTGTGAAAGGCGACACAGCTAAGAAAGACGACACAGCCAAGGACGATAACGCCGCGAACGCGAGCGAGAAGGCCAAGAGCGAAACTCCGGCCGCGTCACCGGTCGAGACGGGAACGCTGCCGGCAACGTCACCACCTGCCGCAGAACCCACCGCAGCTGACAAAGCGGTGGCCGCAGCCGAGCGGGCCGCGCAAGCTGCCGAGCGTGCTGCTGCCGCCGCCGAGCGCGCTGAAAGAGCAATTGCTGAAAAGTCGGTTCCAGCCGCGCCGACCGGCACCGCCGCCGATGCAGCGAAAGAGGCCGTGAAGGTCGAAACGCCGTCAGCGCCCGAGGCTGCGGCCAAGGTCGAGCCGGTGCTGCCGTCGGTCGGCCAGCCATAACTTATATTTGCTGAGCAATTTGTAAGGGCGCCCGCGCGTGGTCTTGTTTACGCGGCAAGCGTGGACGGCGCGAACTTTTCGAGCATCATCGCCCGGTCAAACGGCTTGATAAGCGTGTCGTCGGCGCCAGCAGCCAAGGCGCGCGAGATGTCCGCAAAATCGTTATCGGTGGTGCAATAGACAACGTAAGGCCGCTTGGCTTGAGCCCGTTTGCGCAGCGTGACGAGAAAATCCATCGTGCTGGTGCCCGGCATTTGCCAGTCAAGCAGAATTGAATCCGGCGGATCTGACTTGCACAGTGCCAGCGCGTCCTTGGCGTTCTCGGCTTCGGTCACGTTGTAGCCGATGCTTTCCAATATGGCGCGAGCCACCTTGCGGATGACGTCGGAATCGTCGACCAGCAGACACGTTTTCATGGGCAAATCCCAGGCGGAATGAATTGTGAAAACCGCCGGGCCGGTTGGCCCGCACGCGCCTCACACCATGCGACTGCAATGCTTAACGAGACGTTGCAACGGAGCCGGTCTAAAGAGCTTCCGGAAAAGTGCGAAGCGGTTTTCCGATAAGAAGCACGGCAAAACATAGGGCTAGAGTGGCGTTGCCGTGACCAAAATGTCGGCGCCGTCTTTGACGATATCAATCCGCATCTCCGCCGACGCTGCCAGCCGCCACGTGTAGTAGGCTTGGATCGTCATGGCGTCGAGGTGCGGCGGCGACGTCCCGGCGAGAAATTCGCCGAGGTGCTGCGGCGAGCGTGCGCCGGTCCCCTTGCAATGGAACGTAAAGGCCGGCCGTTCCATTGTCCCGGTGATGCTGAGGTCGATCTCGCCGCCACGCGGCAAGGCCGAGACCGCACTGGCTACGAGGTTGAGCAGCAGCTTGACCTTGTCTTTGACCATGTAACCGGCGGGGCCCTGCCAGTTGAGCTTGTGCTTGGAGCCGTTCAAGTATCCCCGCGAGATCTGCTCGGCCGTGCCGAGGTCGATCATGGCGCCGGCGGACCCGGCCGCCCCGAAGGCGAAGCGCGCAAACTGCAGCCGTGCGGAGGCCTGCTGCGTGACATTGCGGATCACTTCCATCGCGTAATTTTTGGCATCCTCGTCATCGTCCTCATCGAGGATCTCGAGGCCGTTGTAGATGGCGCCAACGGGGCCGATAACGTCATGGACGATCTTGCTGGAAATCAGCGCCGCAATATCGAGATCCGACGGAGGGACGTGTTGGTTCATGGCCTTGCTCCCTGCGACCGCCGCAGCCAATGTGGTGTTGAATGGGCGGTGCTCTGACCAGGGCCATGCGGCCGCCGGTCAAGGGACGCGAGCCTACAGGTGCCGCTTGCCTTGATCGATCCTGCTCTGATACATGCGCCGCGGGTTGCTTGCAAAGGTCTCGACCGGCCCACCTGCTTTTGCTCAAACTGTGAGTCCGGACGGCAACGGACATGGTCTGGCGCCAGTCGACCGGCAGCCAACGCCCGATCCAAAAGGTCACCAAACGTGATTGATCATGCCAAGTTGGCCGGGGAGCTCATTGCGGCCGTGGTCGAGGCCGGGCGGGTGATCCTTGAACACCGGGCCAGCGGACTTGAGGTCTCAGAAAAGTCCGATCAATCGCCGGTCACGGCCGCCGATCGGGATGCCGAGGCGATCTTGATCGCCGCGTTGGCGAGGGTCGCGCCGGGTGTTCCGGTGGTCGCTGAAGAACAGGCGGCGGCGGGTGTTGTCGTTTCAACCGGGCACCGATTCTTTCTCGTCGATCCGATCGATGGCACGCGCGATTTCATAGCCGGCGGCAAGGATTTCACCGTCAATATCGGCCTCATCGATGGCCGGCGACCGCTGTTCGGTCTCATCTATGCGCCGGCCTATGGTGAGCTGTTCTTCACGCGTGGCCCGTCGAACGCGGTCTGGGCGCAGGTCGATGCGGCGGCGGCAGGCCCGGCATTCACCGCGCTCGAACTTGTGCCACTGCGCGTTCGCCAGCAGCCAGCGCACGAGCCGTTGGTTCTGCTCAGCACGTCGTCGCGGCGTAATCTTGAGACCGACGCTTTCCTCGCAAACCTCGGCGGTTGCAAAACGCGGTCCGTCGGCTCGTCGCTGAAATTCTGCCTGATCGCCCGCGGCGAAGCCGACTACTATCCCCGCTTCGGCCCGACCAGCGAATGGGACACCGCGGCCGGCCAGGCGATCCTGGAAGCCGCCGGTGGACATGTGCTCGATTTGACCGGCCGGCCGCTCGATTACGGCAAAGCTGCGGCGGCCTTCGTCAATCCGGGCTTCATTGCTTCGGGACCGGCAAAATTGGCGCTTAAGGGCGCGTCAACGGCCTGAAGACAGGGCTCAAAGCCACACTTTGGTAACACTTTCTGGCGATGGTTGACGAAACCTTAGCGACCCCGATCAGAACAGTCTGCTGCGGGTCCCTTGGAGGGAACTTGCATGACCTCGCCGAACCGGTACACCGCAGCACTCTTGGCGATTGCAGTCGCTCTTGCGGCCGCGCCTGCCTTGGCACAAACCGCGTCTCAAAAAATTGCCGCCAATGATGCCTACCAGCCGCCAAATGGCGACTACAGCACAGCGGCCAACTCCGACGATGCCTATCGCCCGGCGGACCCGCCTTCTCGCACTGAAGATGTCTATCAGACGGCGCCATCGAACAACGGCGGCGGCTATCGCTCTGACGACCCCTATGATAGCGGCCGGTCCGGCGCCCGCTCCAACAGTTTCGGCGGCTCAGGCCAAGGTCGACCGGGCGAGGGTGGCTCGCAAGGTTACGGCGAGCCCTATTCGCCACCCGCTGGCAATGAAGGCGCGTATCCCGAACCGATGTCGCCACAACAAGCCGGCGACTATAATCAGAGCGAAGTGGCGTCGGCTGGACACCGCTTCTTCGGCAACGTCAGCAAGGGGCTGGCCGACGCCGTTGAATGGGCCTTCAAGAGCCAAGGCCGTCCCAACGGGTACGTGCTCGGCGAGGACGCTGGTGGTGCGTTGGTGGTCGGCCTGCGCTATGGCGAGGGCACGCTGTTCACCAAGGATGCGGGCAATCACAAAGTCTTCTGGCAGGGCCCATCGATCGGCTACGACGCTGGTGCGGAAGGCTCGAAGACCATGATTCTAGTCTATAATATGCGTGATCCAAACGAGATCTATGAGCGCTTCGGCGGCGTCCAAGGGGCGGCCTATCTGGTCGGCGGTGCCAGTGTGCAACTGCAGAAATACAACGATGTCACGCTGGCGGTTATCCGCTCCGGAGTGGGCCTCAGGCTAGGTGCCAACGTTGGCTACATGAAGTATACCCGATCGCCGACGTGGAATCCGCTTTGAGCGAGGCAGAATGCTGCCCTGCGAATCTGGAGTTTCTTGGCGCCGGCAACTGCGATGATCCAACGCCGGCTGGTTGCCGGACGGCCGGGAATTTCTCGCGGTTCGGCAAGCGAACAGGGACGTCCGGGTGATCTCCATCCAAACACTCATGCTGGTCGCGCTGGGGTTCAGTGCGGCAGCCCTGCTGGGGAGCTTTCTCGCCCCCTTCTACCGGCGCCGGGCCGCCCGGCTGGCGACCGACGAGCTGCGCCGATCGGTGCCGCTGACGGCCGCTGAAATCGCCGCCGACAAGGACCGGCTGCGCGCCGACTTCGCTTTGAAAATCCACGCACTCGAGACCAAGCTTGGCGATGCCGAGTTCGACACCGCGCGTCAGTTGGTCGAGATCAATCGGCGTGACGCTTCGATCAACAAACTCGAGAGCGACGTGGGGCGCTTGAAGACCGACCTCGAAGAGCATGAAAATGCCCGCCGGGTTCTGGAGCAGACGATCATCGAGCGGCTGCCCAAGGTTGAATACCGGCTGGGCGAAGCCAAGAAACTGCTGTTCGAGCGCGACAAGGAAATCTCGGCCCTGACGCAGGAATCGCAGCGCCAATCGCAGGCGCTCGATGAAGCGACCCAGATCAATACCCAGCAGCGCGATGAAATGCATCGTCTGAACGCGACGCTGACGACGCGCGCGGCCCGCAATCGCGAGGCGGTGTCCGATCCGCGCTTCGACAGTGAAGTGGCCTTGCGGTCCGAGATCGAAGCGCTACGCACAAAACTTCGCGATCAGGCGCAGGTTATCAACCGGCTTCAACGATCAGCCAAAGACGGCGATGGCATCACTACGATGGCGGCTGGTGAGACAAGCGCATTGCCGCCGGTCGAGCTTGCGCAATTGCGCGTCGATCTTGCAGACGCCGAACGGGCGCTGCAACTGGCGCGCAATGTCAGCGACAGCAGCGAGCGGGAAAGCAAGCTGACGAGTGAACTTCGCGCTTTGAAAGCCAAGACGCAGGATCAGGTGTCGGAAATTGCCCGCTTGAGTGCCGCGCTGAAGTCTTATGAAACGGCCAATCCGGACGAGCGCGCCATCAACGAGAGTAAACTCGCTTTGAAGGCTCAGTTGAGCGCGGCCGACGCCAAGGCCAATGAGCAGACGGCGCTGATCCAAAGCCTGCGGGCGGAGGTTGCGGCCGGCAACGAAAAGCTGGCGCGTCAGGCCTCGCACTACATGGAAGAAATGCGCCGGCTCGGTGCCGGCACGCGTCCGATGACCGGTGCGCCGCGTTCGGTCACGCCGGTCGAGGCGCCTCGCCGGCCGCTGTTTGAGCGCATCAGCGCGCCGCGTGTCGAGAAGCCGGCCGCCAATGGCAATGACAGTTCAGATATCGCTGCCGCGAACGGCAGCGGCACTGGTGACACTGAGGCACCGGCGGCTGCAGCAGCTGGCAAGGATTTCATTCCGATGAGCGCCACGGCGGCCTCGCCGGCGGCACCAGTTGCCGCGACGGCGAGTGACGGCAAGCCCGGCCGGCGGCCCGGTCTATTGCAGCGCATCTCGGGAATCGACAAGGGCACCGGATAGCTCTCGTCGGACGCCCTAGCGCCGAGCAGTCTCAGATTTTTTTGAGAGGGAAGGTTGGCGCCCCGTAGGGGAGTCGAACCCCTGTCGCCCGCGTGAGAGGCGGGTGTCCTAGGCCACTAGACGAACGGGGCTTGAGCCAAGGTGTTCTCTATAGGAGCGCCCCGTCGCATGGGCAAGCCCGCTCCCCTAGACTTTTGAGTCTGCTTAGGCATACCAGCACGCATGAGCAGCTCAAACACCCCCACAACCCTGCCGGCGCCGGCGGCGGAAACGTTTCGCTTCGAAGTGAGTGATGCGGCGTCGAGCGGTCGCCTGGATCGTGCCATTGCCGTCGCGCGGCCTGATCTGACGCGCGCGCGCGCTCAGGCGCTCATCAAGGCCGGTCACGTGGCAGTCGATCACACGCCGCGCGCCGATCCCGCGTTCAAGTTGAAAGCCGGCCACGTTGTCAGTGTCGAGATCCCAGCCGCTGAGGCGCCCGGCGTGCAGGGCGAGCCCATCGCGCTGTCGGTTGTCTACGAAGACAAGGATTTGATCGTCATCGATAAGCCGGCCGGCATGGTCGTGCACCCGGCGGCGGGCCACGGCGAAGGCACATTGGTCAATGCGCTGATCGCCCACTGTGGTGACAGCTTGTCCGGGATCGGCGGCGTCAAGCGGCCGGGTATCGTCCATCGCTTGGACAAGGATACGTCCGGACTGCTGGTGGTCGCCAAAACCGATGCAGCGCATCAAAGTTTGAGTGCCCAGTTTGCCGCCCACGGGGCCGACGGTTTGATGCACCGGCGCTATCTGGCATTGGCGTGGGGTGTGCCACGGCGGCCGCGCGGGTCAATCAACGCCAACCTGGCGCGCAGCGAAAAAAATCGCACCAAGATCGCGGTGGTCGGCGAGAATTTCGGACGCCATGCGGTCACTCACTACGAAGTGCTCGAAGAATTTGGCGATACCAACGCCAAGCCGGTCGCCTGTCTCGTGCGGC
>JANORU010000366.1:0-4955 GCA_031415475.1 Hyphomicrobium sp. | reverse complement strand
CTCGACTTTGCCGGCATCGGTGACCGCAACCTTGAGAGCAAAGTCGCCTTCGCCCGTGCCCGGCTTTTCGAACGACGTCCAGAATGCCGGCAGGCTCGAGCGGGCCTTGGCCATCGCCGCGTTGACCTCCGCGTCTTCGCTCGCAACCGATACGACCTTGTCGCCCGGCTGAACCGTCGGCTTGGCCGCAACATTGGACGAACCCAGATCGGCAACCTTGGTTTCGCTCGGCTTCGCCTCAGCGGTCTCGGCCTGCTTGGCCATCACAGTTGGCGCCGGCTTTGCTTCGGTCACTTCGGCGGGCTTCGCCACAACAGCTTCGGCCGGCTTCGCCACAACAACTTCGGCCGGCTTCGCCTGAGCGGCGACGGTCGGCTTCACTTCAGTTGCAGCCATGACGGGCGCCGCGTCGGCGGCCTTCGTCGCTTCGGGTGCTGGTGCGACGGTCGCCTCAGTCGTTTTGCTGGCATCGCCGTTCAGGACTTTCGTGAACGTCTTGCTGGCTTCCTCGGCAACCTTTTCGGCGGTCGCAGGCGCGCTGGCCATCGGGGCGGGCGGCGTTTCCGGAGCCTTGGCCATTGGCGCTTCGGCGGACTTCATTGCGGCCGCAGTCTTTGCCGGTTCGGCGGCAACAGCGGGCTTTTCGGGAGCCGCTTCGGCAACGCTTGAGCGCTCGGTGTTGATCCGCGCCATCCAGTCGCCCGAGCCATTGCCAGACGAAGCAACCGCTTTGTCGGTCGATGTCTTGGCAGCGTCTGGAGACTTGGCCGTCAGCCACTCGCCGGCCACGGCGGCCATCGCGGGCGCGCCGTCAAATCCGGTCGCAGCAATGGTCGGACCGTTTCGGCAGCCGCCGACGCAACTGATGGTGCCGATCTTGTCGTTGGTGTCATTCGTTTCGGCGGCAGCCTTGGCCATCGAGCGGATGGACACAATTGCTGGGCCGCCGTTGTTGCGGCAGCCGGCTTCGCACACGACGACAAACTTATCCGGATGAGCCTTTATCAGCGGATGATCTGTGACGATCCGCGCGTTGCTGTCTTCCTTCAGGATCTCGGCAGCGCGCTTGTCATAGTAGTCGACGTCGCGCGTGTCGGAGAGAATGGGCGAGGCGCCTTGAGCGCCAGTCTTGCCGGCTGCGGCGTCTTTGGCGACGGGCGGGTCGGAAGCCACCGGAGCCGGCGGCGGCGTCGGCGCATCAGCGGCGGTATCCGTTGGCTGGCCGGCCTTCGCGTCGGCGTCATCAGCCTTCGCCTCGACCGGAGTTTCGCTGCCCGGCTCCTCCGACGAGGCGCCAGTTGACGAGTCACCTGCGTCGCTGGAACTTTCGGCCGCTGGTTCGGACGTCTCGCTGGCAGCGCCATCGCTCGCCGCGGCGTCCTCGTTCGACGTTTCGGTTGCTACCGGCTCATTGCCTTGGTCATCCGACTGGGCGCGCGCCTGAGGCGCTCCACCGAGCGACGCCAGGACCAGAACTAGAAAGAGAAGAGCGCCGGACATAAAGCGCTTGAACGCGTTGGACTGCATGATGGACCGCCTGCCGACCGATTGAATTCCTCAACAGGGCGTTACTTTGGCAGAGGCAGGTAAACGAAATCCTTCTAAGCCGGCCAGAACGGACCAGAACGGATCAACGCGCGTGAACAAATATTGCGCTTTGGGCTTGCTGCGGGTTGAGAACGCGAACATTCCGGAAGTCCGTGCCAATCGCGGCCTGGGGGGGCACCTGTCGGACGGCGGCCTCGCGGACCGGTGCATTGGCACGCGCGGCAAGATCTGGGTCACTGAGAGGCCGCAAGATGAGCGGCGTTGCAGGGTCCGCCGGCGCCTGTAAGACGGCCGGCGCAAGAGCTGCAGCGCTTGACTTGGTTTTCTCGCTCGGGGTCGCGGCCGCGGGAAGCGTGATTCCGAAGTAGCTGGCGATGCACGGATCGGTCGCCTTCATCCGCTCGATGTCGCCGAACTTGACATAGACGATGCGGTTTCCCGGGCACAGGAAGCCTTCATCCGCGCGCGCGGTCTCAATGCCCGTGGCCAGAAACACGCCGGCTAAGAAACAAAGTCCCTTCAATCGCCACGACATGACAAGCTCCGGACCAAACCTTCAACCCGGCTGTTAGATTATGGGACACCCCTTAACGTTCCGTTTGCGTTTGGCTCAGTTGGCGCCTGGGTATTTCCAATAGACCCCTTTGGCCGTTTCGATCTTCTGCAGTTTGGGGCTGCGCTTTTCCGGTGGCCGTTCGCCGCTCTGGACCAGGAGTTGTATGTCCTCGAGCAGGGCGTTGTTCTGCGCATAACTCGAATGATTGAGGGCCAGAGCGTCGGTCGAGGCCGAGGTGATATCGATGGTGTCGATACCGGGCACGACCACCGGCCCGCCTTCGGGAACGTCGCCAGCGCGTGGCACTCCGCCATGGAACCGGCGCGACGCATTGAGCGCCCGGTCGTTGGCGGCGGCGTAGAGCGTGACGCCGTTGGCGAGACCCTGAATGTCGCGCGCCAAACCTTCGAAGGCATCGCGATCGACATCGGGCGCGGCGAGGATGACTTGGCTGACCACGACACCACCAGGCGCAGTGTTGGGTCTCATGTCGCGCAGAACGTCGAGCATCAATTGATTGCCCATGCTGTGGGCAATGATGCTGACCGATTTGGCGCCGCTATCCTTGACCACGAGATCGAGGAACTCGTGGAGATAACTTCGCGCCTGCTCGACGCTTTCGCGATCATAGGTGTAACTCGCGACCGAGCCACCCGACGGCCAGCTATAGAGGAACGGCGCACCGTCGAACTTCAGATCGTAGGCGACCTGGGCAGTCCGATAAGCGGCATTGTCGAACGACGTGTTGTAGCCGTGGATAAAAACCAGCGCGTGATCCTTGTAGTTGGTGGACGCCGCCAGCCGCGCCTTCACAACCGACAGAAACTCATCGCGCGTCAGCGATTTCAAGTCCTTCATCGTGAAGTGCTTGTTTGGATCTTCCGCCTCTTCGTACAGCGTCACGTCGAAGTACGGGATCCGGATCGCCCACGGCCGTTCGATATCCGGCACTTCGTGGGCCTTCGGCACGGTCACAAGAGCTTGGCCGAGTTCGAGCCGCTTGCCGCGCTCAGCGCCGTAGTCGATGCGCTTGTCGCCATCGGCGCGTGACCGGTCGGTGCCGTAGTAGACCGGGACGACATCCCAATCCTTGCTCTCTTCGGCGCCCCGGCCTGGTTCGGTGGCCGTTGGGGCAGGAGTGACCGGCGGCGGCGGCGGCGGCGCTTCGCCGCCGGCCGCCGGCGCGTCCGTTGGTGGACCAGAGCCGCCCGTTGGACCCGGCGTGGTCGCAGGTGGCGGTGCAGACGCGCCGTCATCGGATGACCGGGGGGCCATGCCCGAGTCGGGGCCTGAGTCTGGGCTCGAGTCTGGGCTCGAGCCAGAGCTTGAGTCAGGCTGGGCCGGTTCTGGCGCAGGCGTTGGAGCTGGCGCGGCTGGACCTGGCGACTCGCTGGCAGGAGGAGGTGGCGGCGTTGGCTCAGGTGACGGCGGCGCCGGTTGCGGAGCGGGTACCGTCGGTGCCGGAGCTGTTGGCACTTCTTTGGCTTCGTCGTCCAGCGGTTTGCCATTTTTCTTCGACGGCGGCTTCGGCTTGGCTGGATCGGCGCTATCGACGCCGTTCGGAGCTTCCGTCTGGTAGGGTGGTGGACTGCCCGTTGGAGCGCGCGGCGCCCCGAAATCCGAATTGAAAAACAGCAACAGCACCGGAACCAAGGCCAATGCAGTCAAAAACAGGCGCGCAAGCAAGCGGGCGATGCGCGGCATCGGCGATACCGCCACCCAAGCGAAAACGTAGAGTAGCGCCAGCGCGCCCCCGACGAGCGACCACTTGAGCCCCTCGGACAGTTCGGCAATTGGCAAGAACGCCTCCTCAAAACTCAGGTCTTAAGCCTCGTCGCGCCGACGCACTCTATGGGCCAGAACCACGGCGGGCAACGGCGTGCACAAACCTTGACAGCGTCACACTGACAACACCCATCCATCCAAAACGCCGCCTTGCAGAGCCCGCCGAACCTGCCCATGGTTCGGACCAATTGCCCCTCAGCATCGAGCAAATCCAGCCGTGTCCCGCGCCCTCGTCAGCCCCGCCCACTATGCCGAAGCGATCCTGAACGGCGACCGGACAATGCTGGCCCGCGCCATTACTCTCGTTGAGTACAAAAGCCGAGCACAACCATCGCGCCCAGGCGCTTCTGAAACTGCTGCTGACGCACACCGGCCGCGCGCTCAGGGTCGGCATCACGGGAGTTCCCGGTGTCGGCAAATCGACGACCATCGATCAGCTCGGCATGAACTTGGTGCGCAATGGATTGAAGGTCGCCGTGCTCGCCGTCGATCCGACCTCGAAGCGGACCGGCGGATCGATCCTCGGCGACAAGACACGTATGAGCCAACTGTCACAGGAGGCCAACGCCTACATCCGGCCCTCGCCGACATCGGGCACACTCGGCGGCGTGACCCGCAAAACGCGCGAGACGATGGCCTTAATCGAAGCGGCCGGCTTTGACGTGGTGATTGTCGAAACGGTCGGCGTCGGGCAATCGGAAGTCGCGGTCGCCGACATGGTCGATTTTTTTCTGGTGCTCCTGCTGGCCGGCGGCGGCGACGATCTGCAGGGCATCAAGAAGGGCATCATCGAACTGGCCGATATGATCGCCATCAACAAGGCCGACGGCGACAACGTTCAGCGGGCCAAGCGCGCTGCCAACGAGTATCAGAACGCGATTGCGATCTTCACGCCCAAGTCGGCGGCATGGTTGCCGCCTGTCCTCACCATGTCGGGGTTAGAGAATTCGGGGCTCGACGTGCTCTGGTCGAAGATCGAAGAGCACAGCACCTTGATGCTGAAAACCGGCGGCTTTGCCGAGCGCCGCCAACGCCAGGCCGTTGAGTGGATGCGTGACATGCTGGG
>JANORU010000365.1:0-4213 GCA_031415475.1 Hyphomicrobium sp. | reverse complement strand
TCTGGCCGTAACGGCCGCCCTGACAGCCCTTCTCCTCGCCCCGATGGCAAGGGCCGAGACGGCCGCCCGATCCAGGCCGGGACCGCCGGTCGAGGAGCGACCGGCCGGCGGGATCTATCGCCTCAATCCAGGATATACCGGCCCCCAGCCTGTCGTCGGCTGCCGTAACCATCGATCTTTGATGTTCGTCGTCAGCGAAGCCGACGGCGGCGACGCGGTCGCGGCCAAGCTGGTCGCCGACCGCGATTGCCGGCCTGTCAATCCGCAGGCCAATTACCTGCTATGCGGTCCGGGCGGCGTAGCTTTTCCGACCTCCGGGCCGCAGCAGCGATTCTCCTCGTACTGCGGCGAGAACGCCGCCGACTTCCGCATGTATATCCTCGACAGTCTGATGGACCCGAAGTCCGCGCAATAGCCGCGCAATCAGTTGCTGCGGGCCACGTCCGCCGCATAGCCGAAGTCCTTGTAGACCTTGGGCAGCAGCGCCTTTGACGCCGGGCAACTGTCGGACCGCAGAACATCGTACAGTTCGACGATACTGCCGCGAAAATCGCGTCCCTGTGCGCGCCGCGCGATGCCGGTCGCGACCGCACCATTAGCCCAGCGCGGTTTGCACATCGCCTTCGACAAGTAGCCGGTGAGCTTGGACTCGAACGTCTCGCCAACGCCCAAGACCGGTGGAGCAAGCGCCGATCGCCATGCCGAAAGCGCACTCGACGACGCCCACTTGCTCGATGCTTCGGCCTCAAAGAGAGGCGCCAACGCGTCGGTCACGCGCGACTTGGCAGCTGGCAGCGCAATGCGATCACGGCTGCGCATCAAGGAGTCGAGGCCACCCGCTTCACCCATCGGCTTCAAGGCGAGATCGGAAAAGTCAGCCGTGCCAGTCGGATCGGCGCGCGGCGCGTCTGTTAGCCAAACACCGGCACCTCTGAGATCGGCGCCGGTAATTTTTGCGCCTGTCATGTTGGCGCCCTGCAGCTTGGCCTGATGCAATGACGCCGCTTCGAAATCGACATCCGTCAGAACCGCGCCCTGCAGTTGGGCATGATTGAGCACGGCACCCTGGAGAGCGGCCGACGAAAAATCCGCGCCTTGAAGCTGCGCACCCGTGAGATCAGCCCCCTGCAGCGAGGCAATCAGGAAACTGGCGGCTTCGGCGCGAACACCACCGGTGAGATCGGCCTTGTCGAGATTGACGCTCGACAGATTGGCGCCGGTCAGGATCGCATACGGCAGTTCGGCACCCTCAAACTTGGCCTCCTCGAGTTTCCCGGCCGTCAGATCGATGCCGCTCAGGATGGCGCCGGTCCCTTTTGCGCGAGTGAAGTTGGCCCGCGTTGCGTTCACGCAGCGCGCCTTGACCCGGTCTTCGCTCAGAAGCAATTCGGTGAGATCGGCGCATTGCAGCCGGGCCCCCGTCAGATCGGACCCGATGAAGCTCGCGCCTTCGAGGTTGGCGCCTGTGAAATCGGCGTGGCTCAAGTCGGACCGGTCGAGCTTGGCATAGCGTAAGTCGCGGCCACGCAGAGACAGGCTCGATTCCCCTTCGGCAATGTCCTTGTTGGAGACTAGATCGGTATCAACGACCACCAGATTGCGGCGGAACACGCCGAGCAACGCGCCGTCGTCGCCGCTGGCGAGCAAGGGTACGGCAAAGCCGCTGACAAACCCATCCTCGCCCTTCGCGCCGCCGAAGACCGACTGCGTGATCCGGTCGAATTTTTCCCCCGGCACAGTGGCAATGAAGACCGAGAAGAACGCGACCACGAGCAGCACGCTGGTGGTCAGGGCGAAGGTGATCGGGTGGGCCGACGAACTGCGCGTGAACGCCTCGAAGAACGACGTTTCCGGACGCGTCAGGAATATGCCGACCGAAACCAAAAGAATGATGTCGATCAGCAGGGCAATCCGGTGCGTCCAGGTAATGTTGACGTCGTGATAGGGCAGGAACACGACCTGAATGTAGAGAATGAGTACGACCGGGAGAATGACCAGTGTCAGCCACGACATGCCGTGCAGGAACAGGCTCATGACGGCGCTGCGATGCGGTCCGGCGATCGCCTGCACGAAAAAGAAGTTGTTGAGTTCGAGGCGCAACGGGTGCGAACGCTGATCACTGATTTCGAGCAACCGCACCGCCTGGTCGAATTCGAGCGTCTCGCGCGCCAGCAGCGTCAACTGCGAGATGAGCCCCAAGTGCAAAAGGACCAGAACGATCGGCGCGAACTGGAAGAACTGCGCGATCTGAATTTCAACCTGCAGTATCGGTAAGGCAACCGGCGTCTGCAGCAGCAGGTCCTGGTGGGTGACGCCGGCGACCGCAATCATGAAATAGGTCATGATGGCGAGGAAGATGATCCAGCCCGTGTGCGCCGTATCGGAGGAATGGTTGACAGCTTCCAGGAGACTATAGGGATTGACCGGTGTCTCCCCCTCGCCCACGCCCCGCGCTAAATCGGTCAATACACTCACCCTTCGTCACTCGAACCCGCCGGACCACACGAGACCACTGGCCAGGCCACGGGGCACCACTGGCCTGAGCTTAGCGAAAAAAGTGTGGCGCGCGTGCCACGCCCGGCCACGGACGTTTCAACCGGCAAGAAAATCTTCCTTAACGCTGTGGCTCTCGAACCGCTTGACCGGCCCGGCCCGTACTCTATCGGGTGTGTAGGAGACGCTGGCAGGCCGGCCATTGGCCCCAGCTACGTCCTGGTCCCTTCAAATCGAATTCAGAACAGCGCCGCACCCCGTGTACAACTGCCTCAACTGCCCAGGCTATTGCTGCTCCTATCCGCTGATCCCGCTGACCAAGCGCGACGTCGAGAGGCTGGCCAAGCATCATGGGCTGACGTTCGCCGTCGCCCGCAAACGGTTCACCAAGGAACTGACCGGCCACAAGTACGCCATGCGGCGCAAGAAGGATAAGCACTTCGGCCAGATCTGCCGGTTCTTCGATACCGAGCAACGCCGCTGCACAATCTACAAGGCCCGGCCCGCCACCTGCCGCACCTATCCCGGCGAAGGCCGCTGCGGCTACTATGATTTCCTGATGCACGAACGGCGCTGCCAGAACGACAAGACGTTCGTTGCCGTCACCGATCACAGCGAAAATTGAAAAAAGTCCGGGCGGCGAAAACAATCGCCGCCCACCGTGTCACTCAACAGTTTGTCAGGCGTCTCAGCCGCAGGTCGTATCGCACGACACTTCTTCGCGGCTGTCGACGGTCCCGCGGATCGGAGAGACGACTTCGCGGTAGCACTTGCCACCCTCGCTGACGATCCGCACGATTGTGCCCTTCTGCAGCGACTGGCACTTCACTTCCATGGCGCCTTGGGCGACCTTGAATGACTGGGGCAGCTTGTCGGCGCGCGCCGCCGAGATCAGCATGTCGATAAACGACGACGACTTGGCCACTTCGCCCGGCTTTTGCAGCTCGGCGTAGGCGATCCACTGATACGCGGCCTTGCCATCGGGCGCCGATACCTTGAGGGCGATATCGCCGGTCGACTGGCAAGCGCCGACGTCGATGCGCGTACCTTCGGCCACCGACAACGCCTTGTAGTTGACCTTGCAGTCGAGATTTTTCACCCACAGATCATACTGGGCGAGGCGCTGCGACACCTGGGTGAACGGCACGCCAAACGTGTAGGCGTGATAGGCCGTGATCGCGGTCGGGATGGCGCCGAGAATGGTCACAACCAGTGCGGCGCTTTTGAGCGTCGGGCCCCAACGGTCAAAAAACCCCTCGGACTCGATCGACGGCAGGGACTGATCGGACGGCATGACGGAAGTCTCCTCGAAGGAAAAGGTCGCGGTGGTCATGGGTGTCGCTCGCACGGTTGGCGCAGTTATGGCGGAGGTGATGCCATAGCAACGCTGAACCCCGGTTGAGCGGGCGGTTCATATCCCGTTCAGGCGCGCGACGATGACCGGAGTGTTAACCGATCCCGGTGGACATGGCTATGGCGAGATCGGCGAGTGAGCGACCGCGAATATCGGCGCGCCGGCCGCCGCGAAATGCCAGGGTGCTAGAGATTATCATGCCTTTTAAATGGGATAGCACGCGCCGCTCTGGCTCGGCGGGAGCCCGGCCGCGGGCGACCCGCAGCCGGCCGGGGTGGCGAACCTCCGCTGCCTCAAATCACCACAACATCCGCCGCCGTGATCGCCGGCTTGGTCGACAGCGTGGCGAAGTTGATGATCGTGCCG
>JANORU010000364.1:0-2112 GCA_031415475.1 Hyphomicrobium sp. | reverse complement strand
AGTGCGCGCGATTGATCAGATTTCGAAATCCGACGTATCGGCGCCCTTCTTCAGCCGTGCCACCAGCCAATTCGGCTTGCGGCCGCGGCCGGTCCACGTCTCGGAGCGATTGTCCGGGTTTGCATATTTGGCAGCGGATTTACCCTTGCCGCGACCCTTGCCGGCAAAGCCGTAAAGTTCGGAGACACTGAAACCGGTGCCGTCGAGAAGGCGCTCGATCTTATCCTTGAGATCGTTCTTCGCCTTGTCGCGAGCCTGAGACTTGGCCTTGGCAAGACGCGCCTCGAGATCGTTGATCTCTCTCAGGGTCATCTTGTCGACGTTGACTGCGGCCATGAAACTAAGATCCTTTCGCTTCTTTTTGAATTGACATTCTTTTGGTGGCGTTGCCATCGATGCTCAATCGCATCGACCGGCATTGGCCAAGCACCAGCCAAGGCCGGTTATGGCACCAACAGTTGTCAGCTTCAATTGCCGAACTTCATTAATCTTGCTTCGGCGTATGTGACAAACGTTCCAATCTCATTTTCCGCAATATTGAAAGTGGCGCAATTGCCCGGTACCCAATACGGCAGCAGGGTTGAGGGAATAGACCTGATAAAAAATCGGTCAATGCCGTTCAATTTGGCGATCACTCGCTGCGGAGCGCATCGATGGGGTTAAGGCCCGAGGCCCTGCGTGCCGGGAAAAAGCCAAATACAATGCCGGTTGCGGCGGCGGCGGCGAGTGCCAGGGCGATCACCGACGGGCCGACGGCCACCGGCCAATTGGCGATATAGGCGATACTCGCTGCAATGCCAACACCGAGGAGAACGCCAAGCGCGCCGCCTAGCAGACACAGCGCCACGGCCTCTACCAGAAATTGCAATAGAATGTCGCGGCGCCGTGCGCCAACGGCTATTCGCAGTCCAATTTCCCGGGTCCGCTCGGTAACAGACACCAGCATGATGTTCATAATACCGATTCCGCCAACAATAAGCGAAATGGCCGATGTCGCTCCGAGCAGATAACTGAGTGTCGACAGAACTTCGGTCCGCGCGCGCATGAATTCGGCCAGATTGCGCACCGAAAACGTATCTTCCGAATTGGCACCCGCCCGGCGGCGCTGACGCAATAGTCCCTCAATTTCTTCTTGCGCGTCCTTCAGATCCAAATTGGGGGCGACCTTGAGATAGATGCGGCCGACCTGCTCGACCTGGACATCACTTTTGCCGGCGATCCGGTTTCGCGCGGTGGTGATTGGCAGCAGCACGACGTCGTCCTGATCGCGCCCCATGCTCGACTGGCCCTTGACGGACAGAACGCCAACAATGTCGAAGGGGACATTCTTGATCCGCACTTTGGCGCCGACCGGATCCTCACCGGGGAACAGTTGCTTGACGACCGTCTGGCCGATCAGGGCGACACGCGCCGTACCTCGGATGTCCTGTTCGTTGAGGACGCGGCCGCTCTGCACCGGCCAATCACGGACGCTGGTGTAGTCGGCATGGACGCCGCTCAGCAGCGTCGTCCAGTTCTGATTGCCGCGCACGATCGGACCGGACTCGTCAAGCTGTCCAGAAATCGCCGTCACGCCGCCGACTTTGCTCCGAATGGCCTGCAGATCGGATTCCGACAACGGGATCGCCGTTCCGGCGCCGCTCGACCGGCCCATGACACGCATCGAGTCCGGGAAGATGACCAGCATATTGGTGCCCAGCGCGTTGATCTGCCGGTCGACTTCCCGGGTCGCACCTTTGCCGACCGCCACCAGGATGATAACTGACGCCACACCGATGATGATGCCGAGCGTCGTCAGGATCGAGCGCAGGAGGTTGGCCCTGAGTGCCGTCAGCGCAATGCGGATGCTGTCGAGAATACTCATGCCGCCCCCGCTGTTTCGGCCGGCAGCTCGACCGGCACTTGGCGCTGATCGTCGACGATGCGGCCATCGCGAAAAGTGATCCGCCGCCTGGCCCAACGCGCGATATCGAGCTCATGGGTGACAAGGACAACGGTGATGCCTTGGGCGTTGAGCCGTGCAAACACCTGCATGATCTCGTCCGACGTCTTGCTGTCGAGCGCGCCGGTGGGTTCGTCGGCGAGCAGCAGCGTCGGGTCGTTGACAAGCGC
>JANORU010000363.1:0-4607 GCA_031415475.1 Hyphomicrobium sp. | reverse complement strand
ATCGCCTGCTCGACGGTCACGTTGGCCGGTTCGGTACCTTTCGGAACTGTGGCGTTGACCTTGTTGTGGCTGACGTAAGCGCCGTACTTGCCATCAAGCACTTCGATTTTGCCGCCTTCAACGGGATGCGCGCCGAGGTCTTTGAGGACCGTGCGCTGCGATGCGCCACCGAAGCGGCCAAAGCGGCTGGCGCCCTTGCCGGCGCGCTTGTCAGCGAGAACCGTGACCGCGCGATTGACGCCGATGGTGAACACATCCTCGATGCTGTCGACGTTGGCGTAGGTGCCGTCATGCAGAATGAACGGGCCAAAGCGGCCAAGCCCGGCGGTGATCGGTGTGCTGGTCTCGGGATGGATACCAACTTCGCGCGGCAGCGACAAAAGCAGCAACGCCTTCTCAAGTTCGATGGTGGCCGCATCGATGCCCTTCGGGATCGAGGAGCGTTTGGGCTTTTCCTCCTTCGAACCTTCGCCAATCTGCAGATAGGGCCCAAATCGGCCGGATTTCAGAACGACAGGAAGGCCGCTGTTGGGGTCGAGGCCGAGCTCGCGCTCGCCGGTCTGGTTGTCGGGATCGACGGCCAGCTGGCGCGTGAAGGTACAGTCCGGGTAGTTGCCGCAGCCGATGAAAGCCCCGTTCTTGCCCGATATTTTGAGCGACAGCTTGCCCTTGCCGCATTTTGGGCAGGCGCGTGGATCGGAGCCGTCACCCTTGTCAGGGAACACATGCGGCCCGAGCATCTCGTTCAGCGCGTCGAGGACTTGCCCGACCCGGAGATCCTTGATCTCGGCAACGGCGGCTGTGAACTCGCGCCAGAAATCGCGCAGTACCGACTTCCAATCAAGCTCACCGTTGGAGATGAGATCGAGCTTTTCTTCAAGGCCCGCTGTGAAGTCGTACTCCACGTAGCGCATGAAGAAGCTTTCCAGAAACGCAATGACCAGGCGGCCCTTGTCCTCGGGGACCAGCCGCTTCTTGTCCATCCGCACATAGTCTCGTTCGACCAGTGTCGCCATCGTCGAGGCATAGGTCGACGGCCGGCCGATGCCGAGTTCCTCCATGCGCTTGACGAGGGTTGCTTCCGAATAGCGCGGTGGCGGCTGGGTGAAGTGCTGATCGCAGCTGATCGATTTGTCGGTCGCTTTTTCACCCTCGGCGAGCGGGGGTAAGCGGCGGCTGTCGTCGTCGCTGTCGTCGGCCAGATCGTCCTTGCCCTTTTCGACGACGCGGACGCGGTCGTCGCGGCCTTCCTGGTAGACCTTAAGGAAACCTTCAAAGACAACGACAGAGCCGGTGGCGCGCAGCGTATATGACTTGCCGTCGCGGCCTTTGACCTCGATGTCAGCGCTCGTCTGCTCCATTTCGGCCGACGCCATTTGGCTGGCGACCGCGCGCTGCCAGATAAGTTCGTAGAGGCGGGCCTGATCGCGATCGAGATAGCGGGCGACGTCCTTCGGCCGGCGCGTCACGTCGGTCGGGCGGATCGCTTCATGCGCTTCCTGGGCGTTCTTGGCCTTGGTCTTGTACTCGCGAATGAACGGCGCGACATACTTCTGCGAATACTCGCGCGCCACCATCCCGCGGATCGCGTTGACCGCTTCGGGCACGATCGTCACGCCGTCGGTTCGCATGTAGGTGATGAGGCCGACGGTTTCGCCGCCGACGTCGACACCTTCATAGAGCCGCTGGGCGTTCTGCATGGTCTGCTTGGCCGAGAAGCCGAGCTTGCGCGAGGCGTCCATCTGCAGCGTCGAGGTTGCGAACGGGGCGTAAGGGTTGCGCTTCACAGCCTTCTTCTCGACGCGCGAAACAGTAAACTGACCGCGTTCGATGGCCGCCTTAATGGCGGTCGCGGTCGCGTCGTCCTTGAGGTCGAGCTTTTTGAGAACGGTGCCGTCGATAGCATTGAGGCGAGCGGGAAACTCATCGCCCTTGGCGCTGACAAGCTGGGCTTCGATGGTCCAGTATTCTTCGGTCTTGAAGGCCTCGATCTCGGCCTCGCGATCGCAGACGAGACGCAGCGCCACCGACTGGACACGGCCGGCCGAGCGCGCACCCGGCAGCTTGCGCCACAGCACCGGCGACAGCGTAAAGCCGACAAGGTAATCGAGCGCCCGGCGGGCGAGGTAGGCCGAGACCAGCGGCTGGTCGATGATGCGAGGCTCTGCGAGTGCGGCTTGAATCGCCTGCTTGGTGACGGCGTTGAACGCCACGCGCTCGATCGGCATACCCTTCTTCAGCACCTTCTTGGCGCTGAGCACTTCGAGGATGTGCCAGGAAATTGCTTCGCCTTCGCGATCGGGGTCGGTGGCGAGGATCAGTTTGTCGGCGCCCTTAACGGCCTCGGCAATTTCCTTCATGACCTTGCGGCCACGGTCTTCTGAATCCCAGTGCATCAAAAAATCGTTGTCCGGCTCGACCGCGCCGTCCTTGGCCGGCAGGTCGCGCACATGACCGTACGAGGCAATCACTTTGTAGCCGGAGCCGAGATACTTATTGATGGTCTTGGCTGTGGCGGCGGATTCGACGATCAGGACGTTCATCCAGGTCTTTCTCTATGAATGGAGCGGCACAGTCGGTGGCCGCGCCTTTGCTTTGGCGAGCCATTCGTCAATCTGCGGTTGTGATTTCGAAGCAGGCGCCGGGAAAATGGGTGATGATTGGGGCGCTGTCAAACCGGCCTCGTCGTTGAATGCCGGCCAAGGCCGCATCGGGGACGGTCCGCCGGCCGCTTGGCTTCTCCTCAACGCAATGCCGCTAATCCACTGACCCTGAACCGTTTTCTCAGCTCGCTCCGATCGGAATGAGGGACGCCAGGGCCGGTACCAATTGGTCATAGTGATCGATCAGCGCATCGGGTTCCAAACCGGCGACAGGGACCTGCGAGTAGCCGAATGTGACGGCCACGATTGGAATGGCGGCCGCTTTGGCGGTTGCAATGTCGACTTCACTGTCGCCGACCATGATGGCGCGGCGGGTGTCGCCGCCGGCGCGCAAAATGGTTCCGGTCAGATGATCCGGATGCGGCTTGAACACTTTGAACGTATCGCGGCCGGCGACCGCATCAAACAGATGGCGGACGCCCAGCTCCTTCAGCAGTTGCTCGGTGAGGCTGAACCGTTTGTTGGTGCAAATCGCGAGGCGGGTTCCGGATCGCTTCATCGCTTCGGCGGCATCAATTGCGCCGTCGAACGGGCGGCTCTCGCGGGCAATGTTCTGCTCATAATACGCAATGAAGGTGTCGAGCAGCCGGTCGATGTCCGGCTCGGTCATGGCGATGCCCCTGCTGCCAAGTCCCTCGACGATCATGCGACGGGCTCCGAAGCTGATCCACGGCCGTAGCAGGGCGCCATCAACGGGCCCGATGCTTCGGCTCGCCAGGGCGTGATTGGTGGCGCCGATAAGATCGGGGGCGGTGTCGACCAAGGTACCGTCGAGGTCGAAAACGACCGTCATTCTGTGCATGGGCGCGCTATAGCACCCCGGCTAGCCGGCCGGCAACGCCGGGACGCTGGCAATTGCCGGGCTTCCGGGTAGTGTGCCCACTTTAGAAACAGGATCCGAGGCTCCATGTCCGCCGACCAATACAAGATAGCCGCCGCCGAGCGCGCACTTTCATTCGTCAAACCAAAGATGCGGCTGGGGCTCGGGACGGGATCGACAGCGGCCAAGTTCGTGGATCTTCTCGGTGCCAAAGTGCGCGGCGGCCTCGACGTTGTGTGCGTGCCGACGTCAGAGGCTACGCGCCTCCAGGCCGAAAAACTCGGCATTCCGCTGACGACGCTTGATCTGACGCCTTTGCTCGATCTCACCATCGACGGCGCCGATGAACTCGACAGCGAGCTGCGTCTCATCAAGGGCGGCGGCGGTGCGCTGTTGCGCGAGAAGATCGTGGCCGGCGCGTCCGAGCGCATGATCGTGATCGCCGATCAAACAAAGAAGGTCGAAACACTCGGAGCTTTTCCGCTGCCGGTCGAAGTTGTGCGGTTCGGTCTCGAAGCCACTCGCAACATGATCGAGCTGTTCGCTGGCGATGCCGGCGCGGCCGGTGACATCAAACTGCGATTGGACAAGGCCGGGCAGCCCTTCGTTTCCGACGAGGGCCACTACATTCTCGACTGCCATTTTGGCGCGATCGACGATCCGGAGTCGCTCGACGAAGCGCTGAAGTATATCCCCGGCGTCGTCGAGAACGGCCTGTTCCTCGGCCTCGCCGATATGGCCATCATCGGCGGTCCCGATGGCGTCGAGGTGATTGCGTCGGAGTTCGGTGAACCCGCCGAAGCCTGGTAACGGTCTTTCTAAAAAGTCTGTGTTGGGAGATTGCTATGACGTTCAAACCATACGCCGTGCTGTCTGCCATCGCGGCCCTCGCTTTCGTGTTCACAGCCGGCTGGAGCTTGGCGGACGACCAAAAGCCGGTTGCCGCCGGTTCGCCCGAGCAGATCGCGACGGCCCGTGACCTCATGGCGGCAACCGGTGCCGCCAAACAGTTCGAGGCCGTCATGCCGATGATGATGGCTCAGTTCGAACCGCTGTTCATGCGGATGGCGCCGGGGCATGAAAAGGAAGTCAAGGAAATCCTGACCCAGCTCATGATCCGCTTC
>JANORU010000362.1:0-3142 GCA_031415475.1 Hyphomicrobium sp. | reverse complement strand
TCCCCGCATTGCCGGTGAGCGTGTTGTTGAGCCCATTGCCGGTGGCGGTGATATCTGCTGTCCCGAGGAGCGTAACGTTCTCGATGTTGGTACTGAGGTTATATATAATGTAGGTGAGGAGCGTGTCGGTGCCTTGACCCGAAAACTCTATCACTTGGTCGTTCGGGCTTTCGATCACGTAAGTGTCGTCGCCGGTACCGCCTGCCATCGTGTCGTTGCCGGTACCGCCATCGAGAGTGTCGTTGCCATTGCCCGCAGTGATCGTATCGATACCGGCCAGGCCGAAGAACGTGTCACCGATGGCATCCTGCAGCTCAGCGACCGAACCGCCCGTAAAGCCCGTCAGCGCGCCATTCATGGCGTTAGCGGTGTCGGCAGCAGCGGTACCCGTGAACGTCGCCATATGACCTCCTTCAGGATAGTGCATGGGTGCTTCTGCGGAGGTCATGTCGGGACGAGAACCCCGGCTCATAAGCCGCCGTTCCACAGAGCTTGGAGTCGGTCGTGCCGTTGATCCCCCATGCTTCCGAGCATGGAGGAATCTCAGGCGGCGCTCATGATCAATCGTTCACTGCCACAGGCGACAATAAATTGCGCCTTGAATTGGAGCTCACGTCGCGGGGCAGGAACGAACTAATTTGAAAACCTATACTTAACGAGCAGGCAAGTCAAAAGCGCCTCGTCGGCTGGCCTGAGTCCGGACGCCAACAGGCTTGTGGGCCCTCTCCTTTCCGCTCGGCACTGCGATCACAGCCCGCGGCAATTGACGGTCGTGCCCGGGCCTACCTCTGTATATGTCCGTGAGACCGGCAGCAGTTCACCCCGTATATTCTATGACCTAAGTCCATCAGTAGGTTCGGTGGCGATCGTGACTTTACGCTCGTGTAGGATCGCAAGATCGAACCGTGTATCCCGCAAGACTTGCACATCGGGTGCCGAAACCTATTGATGGATAGCGTAAGCTCTTGATTTTTAGATCGTTTGCTTCCGGTGTCAGACAAGTGAACCGCTGACGACGACTGTGCGGGGCTATTTGAGCTTCATTCGCCCATCGCGAGCAGATTCCACTTTTGGGCGATTTCGGACGCCCAGCGCTGGCGCGCCTCTGCATCGCGCTGCACCAGCCGTTGATACGTCTTCCAATGCATTCCCTTGGGCTTGGACGGGAAAGGGTCATCCAGTGACCCCACTTGACCAAGCCGCTTGCGCAGCTTGTGGGCTTGGTCGCACGCGCGCGCGTAATTCGCACTGTATTGGGACTCGTATTGCAGCCGGTAGCATCGCCGGCATCGGAAATAGGCGCCACCGTAGACCACGCGGCAGCGGCCACCGCAGGTCAGGCACAGGAACCACTGACGCCACCCACCAAACTGAGTACGGGACACCACGAGCGGAATGATCTCGTTGACCTCCGTCCAGTCATCGCCAGCCCAGCGTTGTCGATAGAAGAGCCGCACGCCGCCCTCCACGGCCTGCAACGTGACCAAGCCCAGCTCTCGCTCACCCCATGACCACGTGATGGTCGAGGGGCGGTCCGCCTCCAAGTGCTTCTTGCGCCGGAGCCACGCCAAATCGATGGATAGATACTCGTGGCACTTTGCGGCGGAGCCGCCGAACCCGTCCGTCCGTCCTGACCCTATACCACCCATTTATCTCAGAGCCCGTCCGGCATTTTTATGAGTTTTCGCGGGTTCTTACGATCCTGCGCAGCATGACGCGGATCATGGCGAGAATGATGAAAGCGGAATGCGAGCGGGCGAGGTTCTCGAAGTCTTTCGCAAGTCTGCGGCAGCGGCCGAGCCATCCGAATGTGCGCTCCACGATCCAGCGCTTTGGCAACACCTTGAACCCCGTCGCCGTGTCGGAGCGCTTAACGATCTCGAGTGGGATCTTAGCTTCGGCACGAACAGCCTCTGCCGTCGTGGCACCTTGATATCCGCCGTCAGCGATGGCGCGCTTCAAAGTTGGGAACATCTTGCGGGCTTCGCGCAGCAGTGGCGCGATCATATCGCGATCCTGGATGTCAGCCGGCGCAACGCATAAGGCGACCATCATGCCGAGCGTATCGACGGCGATATGGCGCTTCTTACCCTTGATTTTCTTGCCCGCATCGTAACCGCTCTCATCAATCCGGGCCCCCCTTTTTCCGCGCCCTTGACGCTCTGACTGTCGACGATGGCGGTCGTTGCGGTCTTCTTCTTGCCTGCCAGCTGGCGGACCTCGCCGTAAAGCGCGTGATGGATGCGGGTCAATGTACCGTCACAGCGCCACTCGACGAAGTAGTCGTGCACCGTGCTCTTCGGCGGAAAATCTTTTGGCAGCGCGCGCCACTGGCAACCCGTGGTCAGCACATAAAGGATCGCATTCATCACGTCGCGCCGGTCGACTGCGCGCGGAGGCGGCAGATGCGGCTCGACGAGCGCCCACTCATCGTCTGTCAAATCACTCGGATAGCGCCCGCTGCGCTCATACTGCGCCCTGTTTTTCGCCGTCCACATCATAGCCCCCGCGAATCACCTCGCCTGGGGCTACAGAATCACAAGTGATTCCGATGATTCAAGAAACTTCCGGACGGGCTCTCAGCAATTTTCAAATCTAGCTCTTTTGGCGACATATTTCGACGTTCGAGTTGTAAGGCTGAAATAGTCGCCAGCATAAGTGCTATCATGCATGTCATCATGACGCCGAGTTCGGGATAGTGAGTAATACCGAGCACACTGAAAAAGTTGCGCCATGGCCAATCGATTAGTGCAAGCCACCAGTTGGCGAGTTGGTCGAACTTCGGTGAGTATTCAGCGGCAGCACTGTGCAGTGCTAGTAGGCCTAAAAGATAGAATGCCCACGCGCTTTTCTCAGCCCAATGAGTGCGGATGCTGAAGTTTTCGACCTTGCTTGTTGGATCACTAAGTGTTCGATTAGGTTGTGGCTTCTTGGTTCTCTTTGAGCTAGATCGTTTCGAAATTTTCTTCATTGCGATGGCCTTGCAACACGAAAAATGGGTTATCTCTTAGCCCGAACAAACGCACAAAAGTAGGGCGCATGAGGCTCGCGATGTTGCGAGCCGCTATGCGCCGCATGGTATCGAAAAGTAGCCGCTGCAGTGTCGTGAGAAAAGCATCGAGTGCCGTGTTTGTCGCCATTC
>JANORU010000361.1:0-11118 GCA_031415475.1 Hyphomicrobium sp. | reverse complement strand
GGTATCCGCCCCGCCCCGGGCTATCCCGCCCAGCCCGATCACACCGAAAAGGCGACGCTCTGGCGGCTTATGGACGTCGACAACAACGCCGGCATCACCTTGACCGAGAGCTATGCCATGTGGCCGGGTGCGGCTGTCTCGGGCCTCTATTTCTCGCATCCCGAGAGCCACTACTTCGGCGTCGGCAAGGTCGAGCGCGATCAGGCCGAGGACTACGCCCGCCGCAAAGGCTGGACGCTCAACGAAGCCGAACGCTGGCTCGCCCCAGTGCTGAACTACGACCCCGCCTCACACGGAAAGCCGGTAGCGGCGTAAGTCAGAAAGTTCGCCAACAGGCGTATCCGGCTAATCCTGTTCGGTGCTACAACCCTGGCGCGGTGCGGGCCGATAACGGCCGAAATGCGCCGCTCATGCCTTGGGGGGAACCAATGCTCGGACGGCTCATACTCATGCTCCTGCAGATCGCGGGCGGCTACATCGCGACGCCACTGATCGCCGGCTATGTGCCGGTGCCCGGTACACTCAGTCTCTTCGTCTACGCGATCGCTGCGGCGATCGTCGTCTTTCTGATCGGCCTCATCGGCGCGCAGGTCATCAAGGATGTCGGCGCACCATCGAGCGCGACGCTGACGTTCTCGCTGACGATTGCGTTGATTGCCGCCGCGCTGTGGACCTTTGCTCCGGCTATCTTCCCGCAACTTCCGTGGGGCAAGATTCCGGCGCGGTGGGCGGTGCTCGGCGGCGCCATCCTCGGCTATGTCATGAAGAAGTAAGCCGGACCGCAATCGTCGTCACTCAGCAAAGAAAAAGCGCGGGGCCTCGCCGGGCTTCCCGCGCTTTTTGGTGTGGCCGCCATGCAGGGGAGTAAGCGGTGGGGGCACCGCTCCGGACTCACACCATTCCGAGGATGATCGCGGCGACGAACACGAAGGACAGGGCCGCTGCGACTGCGTTAAGCCTCGTCGAAAGATGCATCGTTGCCTCCACTCGGTTGATCCTCGTCGGCCGGGTGAGCGTGAACTCCCCTCGATCCGGGACCGGAACAACGCCAGACTACGGGTCTGTGTTCCCTCCGCGCAACAGGAAACGATTTTGCACTGCCGAACGACCATCGCCCATCGTGCCGGCGTATTGCGGCGCGTTGGCCACAGGCCCTACAACGCACAACAGCAACAAATGCCAAGTGCCCGGAAAAAAGCGGGCAATATGAGGACCTTTGCCGAATGTGCTGACGGCGCGACTAAAGGCAATTGGGCCGCATCGCCGGTTGCCAGCACTCTCGGCCGGCTATCGCGATGCGGCATCAATTTATTTGGATAACAAGTTTCAGCCGCCGGTGTCAGCCAAGCTTCTTGCGTAGCAACCGCTCACCACTGCCGTCGGCGATCAAGTCGTCGATCAGCGCCGTTTGAGTAAATCCGTGCTGCTCGTAAAAGCGCGCGGCGCCAGCGTTGAAATCCGACGTGCACACCCACACGTTGGTTTCGCCATTGAGGCGGGCTTCGCGTTCGAGCCACGAGAGCACAGCGCCGCCCAGCCCCTTGCCCTGATACTTCGGCAGAATTCCAAGGAACGGCAAATAGGGTCCGCGCAACCAGTTGAGCCGCAGCGCTAAGGCACCGGCAACGTCGTTGCCGGAGACGATCGCAATCCTCGGTGCCGTCTTTTCAATGCCCGCCAAGTAGGCCGCAAGTGCGTCGCCGCGATAGCCGTAGCGCTTCCAGGGATCGATGCCAGCGAACAGCGGGCCCAGCCGTTGCGGTTCGCCGGGCGGCATGGTCCGCAATGCAAACATTTGCCCGCCACCACTGAAGCTCCCTAGTTCGTAACGCTCAACGGGCAGAGGGGGCTCTTTCATTTGGCTTGGTCTCGATGGCGGGCTTGGGGGACGTTTTCTTCGGCAGGAAGAATGTATCGTAGCGGTCGGTATCGCCCGGCCGCGTGTTGTAACAGGTGGCGGTAATTTCAGGCGTTCCTGCGGCAAGCAGTTCGCTGACGGTGACGAATTCAAAACCCTTGGCCCGGAGTGCGGGTATCGCGAGCGGCATAGCCTCAGCGGTGTGATAACCACGGCCATTGGCATGTGCGATCAAGATCGATCCCGGCTTGGCGCGCGCGATCATGCTCTTGGCGATGGCCCCGGCCGTTTGCGCCGGAACCGGATCGCCGGTCGAGACATCCCATTGAATGGCGAGTAGTCCAGCGTCGTTGACGGCGTCGAGCGAAGCAGCATTGCAGGCGCCGAACGGAAACCGGAACAGGCTCATGCGCGGCGGGATGTGGGCTGCCAGCTCCGGTTTGTCCTTAAGGCATTGCGTGCCCGCGAGCGTTTCGCGGGCGGCCTCGAAGGCAAATTGCGGCCCGGCGATCTCATTGGTCAGCGCCTCGCCCGACAAGAGCCGGAGGTTGCGATGGGCTTCGGCGTGGTTGCCGAATTCGAACAGCGGATCGGCCATGATCTGCTGTGTTCGTTCGCCATGCGAGCGCATCCACTTGCCGCCGGCAAACAACGTCGCCTTGACGCCGTTGGCGCGCAGATAGTCAAAAATCGCGCCGTCGTAGCCGGCGATCTCGCCTTGCATTTCGCAAAGATCGAACGTCAGAGCGATCCATTTTTTGCCGTCGGCAAGTTTGACGCGGCGGATGGCGCCGCGAAGGTCCGGCGAGACGGCGTCAAACGGCTGAAGCGTACGTGCCTTCGACGGCGTGTCGAATGTGCGAACGCCTTTGGTGATCGCCTTTTCATCTGTCCTGGCCGCCATGGCATCAGGCGTCCAGCATCGCTCGGCAGCCTCCGCTGATGCGACGCCTCTCTGATCAAGGCAAGCGACAGCTGCTCCGGCGAGCACCAAGCTGAGGCGCACGAAGCGGCCGGGACGAAGGATCATTTGCCCTCGAACTTCGGTTTGCGCTTTTCGAGAAATGCGCGCCGGCCTTCGGCATAATCGTCGCTGTCAAAGCAGCGCGCCACCAAGGCATCGAGTTTTCCTTTATCCGCGGTCTCCGGATGACGCGTCAGTTCATCGATCGCGGCTTTGGCGGCGGCAATCGACAGCGGCGCGTTGCCAACAATCTCGCAGGCCAGTACGCGCGTCTCGTGTTCCAAATCGGACAAGGTATAGACGCGGTTGACGAGCCCCATGGCGAGGGCCTCGGTGGCCGAGAACCGCCGGCCGGTAAACAGCAGCTCTTTGACGTGCGCGGGTTTGGCAAGCGCCAGCAGCGGCCGCACCCATCGCGGATTGTAACCGATGCCGAGTTTGGCGGCGGGGATGGCAAACTGGGCCTTGTCGTCGGTCAGTCTGAGATCGCAGCAGGCGGCAATGCCGAGACCACCGCCGAGACAGAAGCCGTGGATCATGGCGATGGTCGGCTTGTTCGCCCCTTCAAGGGCGGCGAATGCCGCGTGATTGAGGGCGTCGTAGTCGCTGGCACTGGCGCCAGTCCGCGCCGTCTCGAATTCGGAGATGTCGGCACCGGCCGAAAAGGCCCGGTCGCCGGAGCCGCGCAGCACGATCACGCGGATGGCCGGATCGGCTTCGAGGGTTGCCAGCACGCGCGGCAGTTCGCGCCACATCTCGGCGTTGAGCGCGTTCAGTCGCGCCGGGTTATGGCAACTGATCCAGCCGATACCATCGTCGATCGCGAGCCGCAGCCCTGGCTTGGCTTCGGCGACGGGGGTGGCGGTCATGGTTCGGCCTCTGATGACTTGGTTCAGCGCTTCTAGGCGTGACCGGCTGTCTAGGCAACCCGTTGAAATGGCACGGGTCACAGGGAGGTTCAGCGAAACCGGACTTGGCCCGAATGTCCCCATTGACGGCAGCCGCCGCCGCGCGTACCCCCAAGTCCAGGCAGGGCGTCTGAAAGGCCCCTGACCACGTGTTTGGAATGTGCCATGCCGACATCGCGTGCCTCTGGATCGCCCTCGAAATCCTCCCGCTCCTCCAGCATCGGGCTTGCTGATCCGATCTGGTCGAAGCTGCGCGCCGAGGCCGAAGCGGCCATGGCCGGCGAACCGGCATTGACCGGGTTTATCTTCGCCACAGTCATCAACCACGACCGGCTGGAAGATGCCGTCGCCCACCGCATCTCGCAGCGACTCGGCCACGCCGACGTCGATGCCGGGCTGTTGATGCAGACGCTGCAGGGCGTGCTCGAGAGCCAGCCGGAAGTTGGGCTTGCCATTCGCGCCGATTTATCGGCCGTGCTCGATCGCGATCCGGCCTGCACGCGTTATCTCGAACCACTGCTCTACTTCAAAGGCTTCCACGCGCTTGTCACGTATCGCTTTGCCCACGAACTCTGGCGTCAGGGGCGGCACGATCTGGCACTCTATCTACAAAGTCAGTCGTCGAAGATTTTTGCCACTGACATTCACCCGGCGGCCCGCTTCGGACGCGGCATCATGCTCGATCATGCGACCGGCTTCGTCGTTGGTGAAACGGCGGTCGTCGGCGACAACTGCTCGTTCCTGCATGCCGTCACGCTCGGCGGGTCTGGCAAGTCGACAGGCGACCGTCATCCGAAAATCGGCAGCGGCGTTTTGATCGGCGCCGGCGCCAAGGTGCTCGGCAACATCCATGTCGGCAACTGCGCGCTGATCGCCGCCGGCAGCGTTGTCTTGAGCGATATTCCACCGAACATGGCGGTTGCCGGCGTGCCGGCAAAAATCATTGGCCGCGCCGGCTGTGCCGAGCCGGCACGGACCATGGACCAGATCTTCGGGCCCGACGATTACAGCGGCCTATGATCAACCTGTGATCAACCCGCAGCCGATTGGCTGCACAATCCAAACACACTGGAGGGCAAGTTGAATAAGGACGAGTTGGTGCGCGTCGAGGCGTACTTGAGAAAAACTTTTAAGAACCCGGCGCTGTCGGTTCGCGCCCGGCCCAAGAAAGACGATTCAGCCGAAGTCTATCTGGGAGAGGACTTCCTCGCGGTACTCTATCGCGAAGATGAAGACGGAGAAGTCTCCTATCAGTTCCAGATGGCGATCCTCGACGTCGATCTTGAAGGCGTTTGAGCCCGGCTAAGAAGGACCGCCGCCATGAGCCTCTTTACGCTCGACGGCATCGCTGTCACGACGCCGGCACCGAACAGGTTTTGGGTGGCGCCGAACGCCGTTCTGCTTGGCAAAGTTGAGCTGTGCGAAGACGCGAGCGTCTGGTTCGGAGCTGTGCTGCGCGGCGACAACGAACTGATCCGTGTCGGTCCGCGGTCCAACGTCCAGGACGGTTGCGTCCTGCATACCGATCCCGGCTTTCCGCTCGACATCGGCGCTGGCTGCACGATCGGTCACATGGTCATGCTGCACGGCTGCACGATTGGACGTGGCAGCCTGATCGGCATCGGCTCGATTATTCTTAATGGCGCGAAGATCGGCGAGCAATGTCTGATCGGCGCCAATACGCTGATCGGTGAGGGCAAGGAAATTCCGCCACGCTCGATGGTGATCGGTTCGCCCGGCAAGATCATTCGCCAATTGAGCGATGACGACGTCAAACGGTTTGGTGCCGGGGCCGGCCGGTACGTAGCGAACTGGCAGCGCTACGCCAAGGGTCTCGCTCCTCAGACTTAGCCCGCAGACATGCGGCCATAAAAATTCGGGCCGGACGCCTGAGCGTCCGGCCCGAGTACAAGCCCGGAATGGGGGAGGGGGAAGGCAGGGTACGAAGTTCCGGGCTCGATCCTGTTTTGATTGAATTCGGTGTCCCTATTTCTCGACACCTGCAAGCGAAGCCGGTGACGCCGCATCGAGCGCATCGAGCGACACCCAAACGTGCGGATCGAGATACGACTGGCGCATCACGTATTCGTAGCCTGAGCGGTTCCAGATCTTGACCGCGTCGAATTTGTTGTCGAGTACGTAGTCGCCCTGATTGGTGCGTGCCGTCAGAACCGCGTGGCCTTCACCTTTTTCATCGCGAACGACCGTCATCAGCAGCGAGCTTGACGGCCAACCGCGTTCGGTCAGCAGTTTCTGCTTCAACAGCGCGTAATCTTCGCAATCGCCGCGCTCGGTGGGCAGCGTCCAATATTCGCTAATGCCGTAGATTTCGTTGTCGGTCGCGGGCTTCACATCGCGATTGACGAGACGGTTGACTTCGTCGAGTTCGCTCAAGCGCTCGGGCGAGGCCTCGAAGCGGCTGCCGCCGCCGATGGGCAGGCACGCCTTCGGGTCCTGTTCGCAAAACCGGACAAATCCATACGGCGGTTGCGACGGACCGAACACTCGCATGTAGGGCGAGGCCTCGGACACTTGTCGCCGTCCACTCATCGGATCGGCTGAAACGCTGCCGGATATCGCTGAACTCGCGACAACGGCACTCACCATAATCGATACGCGCAACATCTACTTACCCCGTACTGATCGATGTACCATACCCGAGAAACGTCAGGGTCCGCTGAAGTGAAACGACGGCATTCGAGACAAATTTTATTGAGTTTTCCGGACCGAATGTTGTCCTCGTCATGACTGCAACTCAGAGGAAATGCTTACGAAGAGCTTCAGCATCCTGAATGTCGAGGAACTCGATGCCGATACCCTTGTCGTGGTGGCGCATGACCCGGCCGCGGTGTTGGCCGAGCTTGATTTCCGTGCCGATCGGCGGACGTGCTTCTGTTCCGATCGAGGCGCCCGAGAGCGACACGTCGAGGATCTGGCACTCGGTCGACATGCCGGGGCCAAGTTCAAGTCCGAGCCGTTTGTCGGTGACGGCAACGCGCTCGTGGCGGCGCGCTTCGAGGCCGGTGATGGCGTCTTTGTTGATCAGCCAGGTAATCTGTGCTGCGAGCTTTTCGCGCTTGTGAGGGGTTACCGAAAACTTAATGGCAAATCCGCCGTCGAAGAGTCTGGCGACCGTTCCCTCGATGCCGCCCAGGTTTTCGAAGTAGGCGACGATTTTTTCGCCGAGGTAGACGGCAACGGGCGAGGACACGGCAGCGCCGCCGACGGAAACATCCAAAAGTTTGCAGGCAAACTCATGCTTGCTGGCGCGCATGAAGCGGCCGATCAAGGCGAGGGCAAATCGCTTATGGCGCCGCCTGTCGGTCTGGGCGCGAAGCTGCGGGTCCGAGCTGCGTTTGGCAAAAGTCTTGGGGTTCGACATGGGCGGATTGCTCGACAACTCTCTGGGCCGGACCGGTTGCCGGCGCATCGAGAAGGACGCCATGCAAAGCCCAACATCGGGGAATTATCGCGCCCTCGGCTTAATGAAGGCCTAACCGCGGTCCGATTTTGAAACAGCCGGCCAAATGTGTGCCAGCGCCGCCAATCCGGTGGTCCTGCCCGGTCACGTCAGGTCTTTTCCGGACCAGTCGTGGCGCCTGTGCCGGTTGAGAGGCCGCCGTCGTAGACGCGGAACTGGCGCCGGTCCTGGCGCACAATGCGGGCGGTGCGGATGTGGGGCATGAATGGCGCCTGGCGATCGGCGGCGTCCAGGATCGCGTGCGGCCGTCCATCGGGCCAGATGATTTCGGCTCTGACAAGTCGCTTGCCGGCCTCTGAAGGGGAGTGGTGTGGTGGCGTCGTGTCAAGCCGGACGATCGAGCCGAGAAAGCGATCGGCACTGAGATGTTGGTGAATGAGGGGCAGCACGACAACCTCGAGAAGTACCGCCGGCACTTCCGGCGTTGCGACCACCATTGTCAACAGGCCGACACCACCCTGACTTGCGAGTTGATCGAATTTCCGTTCGATCTCCGGGCCGTCATCCGGTCCCCAGCCGCTGACAAAATTGCTGCCACGAAGATCGGCGCTGAACAGGTCGGAAATGCGCGTTCCGGCAAGCCGGAACGGATATGTTTTCCGGTCGATGCGTTCGAGAATAAAAGTATCCGGCAGAATATCGCCGATCCGTGCCGGTTCGATCTCGAAGCGCCGCGGCGCGATGCGATCGCCCCTGAGGTCGTTCCAGTAGCTGAATAGGGTTCGTGTCGTTTTGTGCTGCATCTGGCCCGGAAACGGTCTTGGGTAAGGTGGTATGCTGGTCCTGCCGGCGGTTGCCGGTGGTATCTCGCGGGAGCAGTCGCAGATTCCGTGCCACCGAACGCCGGTACCGCAGCGATCGGCGTTAATGATTGCCGGAGGGGTCATTGACCGATATGCGGAGCGGACGCGGTGGCGGAGCGGGGGACACGGGTGGAGCGAGAACCGATTTTTAATGTGCCGCGCGCCGTTGTGTTAACGCTTGCTGTCCTGGCCGGAATTCACGTCGTTAGAAATCTGCTGTCGCCGGAAGACGACGCCTGGATGGTGTATTGGCTTGCCTTCGTGCCGGCGCGCTACTCCGGACTGGCTGACGTCTTTCCTGGCGGAGTGGTGTCGGCTGTTACGTCATGGGTCACCCACACCGGCGTCCATGCCGACGTAACGCATCTGATCTTCAATTCGGCCTGGCTGCTGGCGTTTGGTAGCGCCATTGCCGAGCGGGTTGGGGCGGTCCGCTATCTGGCGCTGTTTGTCGTCTGCGGGTTCGCTGGGGCTTTGACATTCCTGGCGTTCAATTGGGGCCTCGAGCGGCCGATGATCGGCGCCTCCGGGGCCATCAGCGGACTGATGGGCGCGGCGCTGCGGTTCTTCTTCAGCGCGCTGGATGAGGGGGGTGTCGGAGCGTTTCGGGAAAATCCGAAATCAATCCCGCTGATGCCGCTGTCTGTTGCGCTGCAAGATCGCAGACTTGTTCTGGCCACGCTCGCCATGGTCTTCATAAATGTCTTAGCCATCTTCGGCTTGGGTAGCGTGAGTGCGAGCGGCGGCATCGCTTGGGAGGCCCATATCGGCGGTTACTTTGCCGGGCTTTTGCTGTTCGGGCTGTTCGATGTTGCAGTGCGGGACAAAAGTCATCACCAACCAACACTGCACTAAAGTCTTGCGTCACCGCCAAACTTCGCTCAACATTTTGAGCGTGCGCCGGGATCCAAGTCTGGCGCTCCCAATATCATCGCGAGCGTTTTCTTGAAATAGCGCGTGACAGCACAGACGAACCCACTGGACTAGGGACTGCCGTTCCAACGACGAGATCTCGAACCGGAAGTTCAATTCAGTTCGAGCAAAAAAACTCCGGGAACGGTTTGGAGGATTAAGTCAATGAATGTCGCTACCATTCTGAAATCCAAAGGCCGGTCGGTCACGACATCACGGCCGGACGCCACGCTGCTCGACATTGTGCATAAGTTGCATGCCAAGCGCATCGGCGCGGTGATCGTGGTCGGTGACAACGGCGTCGTCGAAGGCATCATTTCGGAGCGCGATGTCATTCGGGCGTTAGCCGAAAACGGTCCGGCCGCACTGGACCTCTCAGTATCGGATTTCATGACGCGCAACGTCATCGCCTGCCAGGAGGCGAGCGAAGTCGATCACGTTATGGAAACCATGACCAAGGGCCGCTTCCGTCATCTGCCAGTGATCGAGGACGATGGCGCTTTGATCGGCATCGTGTCGATCGGCGACGTGGTCAAGAACCATGTGGCCGAGGTCGAGATGGAAGTCACGGCCATGCGCAGTTATCTGGCGACCGGCTGAGACGAGATTGTGAAGCTTCAGGCTAGCCGGCAATTCGCGCGGCTTCGCTGCGGATGACGTAGTCGTTGCGCAGTTTCAGCTCGCGCGCAATATCGTCCGCTTCGCGTTCAGCGGCGGCTTCGCCACGCTCAATGAGTTCGTCCGCGCGATGGAAATCGAACAAGCCCATGCCATGCAAGCGGGGGCTGATCATGGCGTCAGGTGGATCGCCGGCGAGACGAGACCGCGCAATCCGGTCTTGCACGATATTGAAGGCATCGATCACAACACTCGACATGCCGGGCATGTCTTCCGTTTTGCCGAATACTTGGCGTTGCAGCAGGCGGCGCACGGCGATGCCGTTCTTGCCGGTAATCGGCTTGGGCTCAGCATCCTTCTCGACTTCAGCGATGACGTCCGAGTTAGCCACCGTGGCGCTGCGGCTCGAGATATCCGTGTTGAGATTGACAGCGATGACATAGCGCGCGCCGAGCGCCCGGCAGACAGAGACGGGAATGGGATTGACCAGTGCGCCGTCGAACAGCCAGTGGCCGTCGATCTTCACCGGCTTGAAAATTCCAGGCAGCGCGTAGGATGCGCGCATCGCATCAACCAGGCGGCCGCGCGACAACCAGACTTCATGACCCGAGCCGATTTCGGTCGCGACGGCCACGAACTTGCGTTCGAGGTCCTCCATCCGGGTCTCGCCGAGATGGCGTTCGAGGCGATCGCACAGCCGCTGGCCGCTGATCAATCCGGTGCCTGCGAGATTGAAATCGAGATAGCCGAACACCCGCCGCTTGGTGAGTTCGCGGGCGAATTCTTCCAGTTCTTCAAGCTGGCCGGCCGCGTGGCAACCGCCAACGACGGCGCCGATCGAGGTGCCGGCGATGATGTCGGGCTTGATTCCAGCCTTGGCCAAGGCTTTGACGACGCCGATATGCGCCCATCCGCGCGCCGCGCCGCCGCCAAGTGCCAGACCGATTTTACCCGCCATAACCGTACTCCGCTGACATTGCTTGCAGCATCTGTTCCGGTGCAACGACCATGCCCATCCCGCGGACGGCGTCTTGCGTCATGGCCGTTCATAGTTAAATGAGGCTAGCAGGCGCCGATTAAAACCCTGCTACCGGCCCTGTGATCGGACGTTATTTATACGGACGAGGCGGCGGCCGCGTTTCGCGAGGGGCTGCAATGTCGAGGCAACTCAAGGCTCAAGAGGGCTAAACGCGGGTCAGAGTTCGCGCGCCAGCGGTCGTTTCAAGCCGTCTGTAAAAGCAGGACATAGCCCCGGTGTGACAGGCTGCTCCCTGGCCTTCGACCTGCACGGTGAGCACAACCGCATCCTGATCGCAATCGACGCGGATTTCGCCGACTTTGAGCAGGTTTCCGCTCTCTTCGCCCTTCTTCCAAAGCGTCTGGCGCGAACGGCTCCAGAAGTGGGCATAGCCGGTCGCAAGGGTCGCCTCGAGGGCCTCGGCATTCATCCAGGCGAACATCAGTACGCCGCCCGACGCCGCATCCGTCACGATCGCGGCGATCAAGCCATTGGCGTCGTACTTCGGAGCAAACACCGTACCGGTTTCCCGTTCGGCATTCTTCTCGTCAACCTG
>JANORU010000360.1:0-4838 GCA_031415475.1 Hyphomicrobium sp. | reverse complement strand
TCCCGCTGCGGTTGCGAAGCGCGCCAGCTCATCGGGCGTCACGAACCGCTCCCATTGATGCGTGCCGCGCGGCAGCCAGCCGAGAATGTATTCAGCGGCGACAATGGCGAGGGCATAGGATTTGATTGTGCGATTGATGGTTGACAGCACCAGTGCGCCGCCGGGCCGGACAAGCTTTGAAAGCATTGCGACGAAGGCGCCGACATCGGGCACGTGCTCGACAACTTCGAGGCAGACGACCGCGTCATAGCTTTCGCCGGCGGCCACGAGATCTTCGATCAAGGCGATCCGGTAATCGATGGTCAGTCCTTGTGGTTCAGCGTGCGCGCGCGCGGCCTCGACATTTTCGCGGCCAGGATCGATGCCGGTGACCTTGCCGCCCATGCGCGCCAGCGGTTCGCTGACGAGCCCGCCGCCGCAGCCGACGTCGAGCACCTGCAACCCGGTGAGAGGCTTCAGCGTGTTGGGGGCGAGACCGAAATGCTGCACCAACTCGTCGCGCACGAACTTGAGCCGCGCAGGCCCAAGCTTATGCAACGGTTTGAATTTACCATGCGGATCCCACCATTCCGACGCCATCCGCCGGAAGCGCTCGACCTCGGCAGGGTCGACATTCTGCTCGGCGGTTGTCGATGGGGTGGTCTGTTGTGCAGCGGCCATGATGCTCATCAAGGCTGCGTTGAGCCTTGTTTGTCAATGGAATAGGGCTGCACCATTGGGCCGGTTGCACCGGTTAGGTGATCCCGCTAAGAGTGCCCGCGTTCTATGAGCATCGGCGCGGGTAGGAGACGCAATGGCTGTTGTCGTGATGAAATTCGGCGGCACGTCGGTTGCGAACGTCGAGCGCATCAAGACTGTCGCGCGCCACGTCAAGCGCGAAGTCGATGCCGGCAACAAGGTCGCCGTCGTGGTGTCGGCCAGGGCCGGCGCCACCAATCAGCTCGTCGGATGGGTCAACGAAGCGTCTGAGCTGCACGACAAACGCGAGTACGATGCCGTGGTGGCCAGCGGCGAACAGGTGACGGCCGGCTTGATGGCGATCGTGCTGCAATCGTTGGGCGTCAAGGCGCGCTCGTGGAACGGCTGGCAGATCCCGATCGAGACCAGTGACGCGCACGGGGCTGCGCGCATCTTGAATATTCCAGGCGACAAGCTGCGGGCGGCAATCGACGGTGGCGAAGTGGCCGTTATCACCGGCTTTCAAGGTGTCGAACCCGAGAGCGGCCGTATCGCAACGCTTGGCCGCGGCGGATCGGATACCTCCGCGGTCGCCGTTGCCATCGCGCTCAATGCCGACGTTTGCGACATCTACACCGACGTCGATGGCGTCTACACGACCGACCCGCGCATCGTACCGAAGGCGCAGCGCTTGCCGAAGGTCAGCTACGAAGAAATGCTCGAAATGGCGTCGTCGGGCTCGAAGGTCCTGCAGACGCGATCGGTCGAACTGGCCATGGTTCACGGCATGCGCACACGCGTGCTGTCAAGTTTCGTGGCGCCCGACGCCATGCCAGCAGTCAGGGTCGACAGTCTGGATGATGTCGGCACCACCGTTTGCAGCGAGGATGAGATCTTGGAACAGCAGGTTGTCAGCGGTATTGCCTACGCCAAGGATGAGGCCAAGATCACGGTCCTGAAGGTGGCCGATAAACCGGGCGTTGCGGCCAGCATTTTCGGGCCGCTGGCGGAAGCCTCAATCAATGTCGATATGATCGTGCAGACGGTGTCGTCCGATTCCAAGCAAACCGATATGACATTCACGATCCAGGCGTCCGATTTGCCGCGTGCCCTCGACGTTCTGAAGGCGGCGCAGAAGGATATTGGTCATTTCGAAATTCTGAGTTCCGCCGACGTTGCCAAAATTTCAGCCATTGGCGTCGGCATGCGCAGCCATGCCGGAGTTGCTGCAAAAATGTTCAAGGCGCTTGCCGATAAAGGCATCAATATTCAGGCAATTTCGACGTCCGAGATTAAAGTCAGCGTGCTGATCGATGCCGCCTATGCCGAACTCGCCGTACGCACGTTGCATTCTCTGTACGGGCTCGACGCGGACTGATACTGAGGTCGAAAGATCGCGTTCACGAACCTTCCTCGAAGTCCGGATAAAGTTGCAGCGTCATCCGGCGACCCGTGGGTGGACCGTAGCGTTGTCGAATGGGCTACTCAAACGGTCTCAGCGATGATCGCAAAACGGGGCGATGACACGAGAGGCATGACGTCGGAACCGGCGTTGCGCGTCATCATGCGCCGGCTCAGAGACATCATGGCCGAGCCGGCCGAAGGCGAAGAACGGCTCGATAAGATCGTCCACGTCATTGCCGGCGTGATGGTGACCGACGTTTGCTCGCTCTATCTGAAGCGGCAGGACGGATCGCTCGAACTGTTTGCCACCGAGGGATTAAACCCGACCGCTGTCCATACGACGCGCCTCGAACGGGGTGAAGGGTTGGTTGGGAGGTGCGCCGAACTCAGTATCACAATCAACGAACAGGACGCACCAAAGCATCCGGCGTTCTCCTATCGGCCGGAGACGGGGGAAGAAGTCTATCACTCGCTGCTTGCGGTTCCGATCCAGCGAGGCGGGCGGGTGCTCGGTGTTCTGGTCGTCCAGAACAAGGCGACCAAGGTCTATTCCGACGACGATGTTGACGTGCTCGAAGCAACCGCACTGGTGGTCGCCGAGCAGCTCGTCTCGGGCGCCGTTGCCGGCTCCGCCGCAGCAATCGATTTTACGCGTTCACTGGCGACCGTTATCAAGGGCGATTCAATCGCCGACGGGATCGCGCTTGGCCATGTCGTTTTGCACGAGCCGCGGATCGTCGTCACCAAGCTGATGGCCGATGACCCGACGCTCGAATTTCGCCGGCTGGAAACGGCGATGGCAGAATTGCGCGATTCACTTGATGAAATGCTCAGCCACGAGCACCTGTCGGGCGCTGGCGAGCATCGCGACGTGCTCGAAGCCTATCAGATGTTTGCGCACGACCGGGGGTGGGAACGGCGCTTGCGTGAGGCCGTGCAGAGCGGGCTGACGGCCGACGCTGCCGTCGATCGCGTGCGCAACAGTCAGCGTGCCAAGATGCTGCAGCAGAACGAAGCGTTCTGGCGGGAGCGGCAGCGCGATTTCGACGATCTCTCCGACCGGCTGATGCGCATACTCGCCGGCCGTTCTGGCGGGCCGATCGAGCCGCAGGAAATGCCGCCGGATACAATACTCGTGTCGCGGACCATGGGACCGGCAGAGCTGCTGGACTATGATCGCACGCGCCTGCGCGGTCTCGTCGTTGAGGACGGCAGCGCGCAAAGCCATGTCGCCATCGTCGCCAAAGCGCTCGGCATTGCCGCCGTCGCGCGGGCCACCGGCATTGTCGAGCGCGCGGCCAACGGCGATGCCATCATCGTCGATGCGACGACCGGCGAAGTACACGTCCGCCCATCGCCGGAAATGATCAGCGCCTACACCGACAAGGTGCGGTTTCGCGCCAGCCGGCAGCGCCAGTACGCGACTTTGCGCGATAAACCGGCGATTACGCTCGACGGCGAGCGCATTGCCTTGCAGATCAACGCTGGACTGCTGTTCGACATGCCGCATTTGGCCGAATCCGGTGCCGACGGTATCGGGCTCTTCCGAACCGAACTGCAGTTCATGCTGTCGCACACGTTTCCGCGCCACTCCCAGCAGCTCGCCACTTACCGCGCTGTGCTGGATGAGGCGAAGGACAAACCGGTGGTGTTTCGCGCGCTCGACATCGGCGGCGATAAGGTGCTGCCGTACCTCAGGCCAACGAAGGAAGAGAATCCGGCCATCGGCTGGCGCGCGATCCGCATGTCGCTCGACCGGCCGGCGCTGTTTCGCAGTCAGGTGCGGGCGTTCTTGCATGCCGCATCGGGCCGTGAATTGCGGCTGATGATTCCAATGGTCTCGACGGCCCACGAAATGGATCTCGTACGGGCGCAGATCGACCGCGAGATGGGCATCATGGTGCGCAAGGGGCTCAAGGTGCCTGCCAAACTTTATGTCGGCGCCATGCTCGAGGTGCCGAGCCTACTGTTCGAACTCGATGCGCTGCTGCCGAAGGTCGATTTCATATCGGTTGGTAGCAACGATCTGGTTCAGTTTCTGTACGCCGCCGACCGCACCAACGCCCGCGTCGGCAGCCGCTACGACAGCCTGTCGATTTCAATGTTGCGGGCACTCTCAAGCGTGGTTTCCGCCTGCGCCAAACACAAAGTGGCACTGACGCTGTGCGGAGAAATGGCCGGCCGGCCGATCGAGGCGATGGCACTGATTGGGCTCGGCTTTCGCTCGCTGTCCATGGCGCCGGCCTCAGTTGGCCCGGTCAAATCGATGATCCATGCCCTCGATACAGGCAAAACAAAAAGACTTGTGGCTGAATTTCTGGCGACCGGTTCCGGGACTTTGCGGCCGCAGCTCCAGGCCTTTGCACGCGATTGTGCTATCGAACTGTGATCGCAAGAGCGCACAGTATTTCTTTCGCAGGGACAGGAAAAAATCCACTTTGACAGCGCCCCCCCCGGTGGCTCTGATGCCGATCGAGTTTCCGTTGCGTTGAGTGGTCGTTGAAGATGCGTGAGCGTTCCTTTCCGCAAAGCCATCGCGCTGTTGCCATGAATGGTTTAGCGGCCAATTCGCGGCCCGCCGCTGCGACCGCCGCCGACTTCGACCCTCTTCTTGCCAAGCTGTTCGTCGATTTTCGCGCGGCCGTCGGTGTGTCGGCCGTGACCCTCGCGCAGCATTTTCAAACGCACGTCACCGTAATCCAGGCGTTCGAATCCGGCCGCATGACGGGATTGCCTCGTTGGCAAGAGACCGAGCG
>JANORU010000359.1:0-2318 GCA_031415475.1 Hyphomicrobium sp. | reverse complement strand
CGGGGCGAGCGCGAAGCCCACTTTCGTGCCGCGTGGTAGCGTGACTTCGACCGGATCGGGGAAGGCGCCGGTCCACAGGGCCTCGACCGCCGCGCGGGCGGCGGCGGTGGCGCAGGTTCCCGTCGTCCAGCCGTAGCGCAAAGGTCGCGCTGGCGTTTCATCGTTGAGGATCGAGTTCGGCATTCGGAGCCGTTATAAGCCGTTCGAGACCCCTGTCACCCCAACTCGGCACATTCGCCCGATCATGCCCGCAACTCGAACCGTTGCCCTGCCGAAAGGCCTGATGATTGCCGCGCCCCGCTCGGGCGGCGGCAAGACAACTGTCGCGCTCGGCCTGATGCGGGCGATGGCGCGGCGTGGCCTCAAAGTGCAGCCGTTCAAGGCGGGGCCCGATTACATCGATCCGGCGTTTCATGGCGCGGCGGCGGGGAGGGCGTCGTTCAACATCGATAGCTGGGCGATGCGCTGGCCAACCGCGGCGCGGCTCCTCGAAAGCCAGACATCCGGCGCCGATATCGTGATTGCCGAAGCGCTGATGGGGTTGTTCGACGGCGTCTCGACGCCCGGGCACTGGGGCACTGGCGCGAGCGCCGATTTCGCATCGGCGACCGGCTGGCCGGTGGTGTTGGTGCTCGATGTCTCCGGCCAATCGCAGACGGCGGCGGCCGGCGCGCGCGGGTTTCGCGGGTTTCGTGACGGCGTCGAGATTGCCGGTGTGATCCTCAATCGGGTCGGCAGCGAGCGGCATATCAGGCTCGCGAGCGAGGGGCTGGCGCGCGAAGGCATCGACGTGCTCGGTGCGCTGCCGCGCAATACGACTATCGGATTGCCGGAGCGGCATCTGGGACTGGTGCAAGCCGAAGAGACGGACGGGCTCACACACAAGCTCGATAGCTTAGCAGATTTCATTGCAGCGCATGTTGATCTCGAGCGGGTGTTGGCTGTCGCCCGCGCGGGCTCGGTATCGATTGAGAGTGGCGTCGCTCTCCACCCGCCGGGACAGCGCATTGCGCTTGCCCGCGATGCCGCGTTCTCGTTTGTCTATCCGCACCTGATCGCGGGCTGGCGTACAGCCGGGGCGGAAATTCTGCCGTTTTCACCGCTCGCCGATGAGGCGCCAAGCGAGACCGCCGACGTCGTCTGGCTGCCGGGCGGCTACCCGGAACTTCATGCCGGCCGGCTTGCGGCGGCGCAGAATTTCAAATCATCGCTCCGCCGCTTTGCCCAAACGCGCCCCGTGCATGGCGAATGCGGGGGCTACATGACGCTTGGTGCCGGTTTGATCGACGCCGGCGGCGTGCGTCACGAGATGATCGGATTGCTCGGTCTCGAAACGTCGTTTGCTCTGCGCAAGATGCAACTCGGCTATCGCAAAGCCCGCTTCGTCACCGACTGCGTTCTAGGTGCGCGCGGTCATACGGTGACAGGCCACGAATTTCACTACGCGACCATCATGAGTGCGCCGGATGAGCCGCTGTTCGATCTCGAAACGTCTGAGGGCGAAGCGCTCGATGCGCGCGGCAGCCGGCGCGGACGCGTGACGGGTTCATTTTTCCATGTGATTGACGGTTAAAGCGGTTTAGGCGAAGTGGGAACCGGTTCGCCGTGAAAAACCGTTTTAGGTAATTTTCGGCGGCTGCCAGCCATACATCCAATCGTAACGGCCGATCAGCTGCTGGGGCGGCGTGATTTTGAGCGCTGCATTGCGTATCCGGCCAAAGGTGCCGTCGGCGTGGTAGGCCTCGCCGTTTTGCTGCGAGGCTTGCGCAACCCGCAGCGCGCGCGGTTTGCGGATCGCTTCATAGCGGGCGAGGGCCATTTCGATGCCTGACGGCGGAACGCCGGCGAGGGTATCGGCGAGCGTCACGGCATCCTCGAGCGCTTGTACGCCGCCTTGGGCAAGAAACGGCAGGATCGGATGGGCCGCGTCGCCGAGCAGCGCGAGACGGCCCCTGGTCCACGGCCATGTCCCTGCGGATCGATAGAGAGGCCAGCGGCGCCAGTCGGGTGCGGCGGCGAACACATCTTTCAAGGCGGCAGGAAAATCGGTCGCGCGTTCCGCGAGTTCGGCGGCGGGCGCTGCGCCGTCCCAACCTTGCTCGGCACGCTCGTCGGCGAAGATCGCGACCAGCGCGATCTCGCGACCGGCGCGCACGGGATAGTGAACGACGTGGGCCTTTGGCCGGAGCCAGATGTGAACCGCGTTGGTCTCGATGTCAGGTGGCAGGTTGGTTACCGGAATAACAGCGCGAAAGGCGCATTTTCCGGCGAAGGTCAGGCGTGCATCGGGCGCGACACGGGTTCGCAAGGCGGACCAC
>JANORU010000358.1:0-2661 GCA_031415475.1 Hyphomicrobium sp. | reverse complement strand
GGCGACCAGCTGATCGGCGTCATCTCAATCGGCCAGCCCGTCGCCCGGCTGTCGCAACTGCGCGCCATGCTTGGCTGATCACATCAACCGCAACGCCTTAAGGCTGGCGTGGCCGCTGCGGCCGATGATGACGTGATCGTGGACGGCGATGCCGAGCGGTCGCGCGGTGTCGACCACCATTTTGGTCATATCGATATCGGCGCGCGAGGGTGCCGGATCGCCCGACGGGTGATTGTGGACGAGAATAATCGCGGTCGACGACAGTTCCAGCGCCCGCTTGACGACTTCGCGGACATAGACGGGCGTATGATCGACCGTGCCCTCGCCCATCAGTTCATCGCCGATCAATCGGTTCTTCTTGTCGAGGAACAGCACGCGGAACTGCTCACGATGCTCGAAGCCCTGCACGGTCTTCAGATAGTCGAGCACCTCGGCCCATGAGGCGAGCAGCGGCTTGTGGATCAGGCCGCTTTTGGCCAGCCGGACGGCGGCGGCGCGGATCAGTTTCAATTCGCCGATCACCGCCTCGCCGCAGCCGTCGATTTCCTTCAACCGCGCGTCGGGTGCATTGACCACTTCGGCGAATGAGCCGAACCGCGCGATCAGCCGCTTGGCCAGATCCTTGGTATCGCGCCGCTGGATGGCGCGGAACAGCACGAGTTCGAGGAGCTCATAGTCGGGCACAGCGTCGGCGCCGCCGTCTTTGAAGCGATCCCGCAGGCGCTGGCGATGACCAGTGTGGAGCGGAGCACTGGCTTTGAAGAGTTCGCTTTGTTCGGCAGCACCACCCGGCCTCAGAGACGTTGCATCGTCTTTCTCACCGCTCGCCATTGCCGCCCCGTGCGCTCTGTTATGCTGCCGGGAATGGCGGACAATGGAGGCCCGCCGGCGAATAGGTGAACACTTCGCAGCCGGTTTCCGTGACGCCAACCGTATGCTCGAACTGCGCGGAAGATTCCCGGTCGCGGGTCACCGCCGTCCAGCCGTCGGGCAGCACTTTGACGGCCGCCTTGCCAAGGTTGATCATCGGCTCAATGGTAAAGAACATGCCGGGTCTGAGAATGATGCCCTCGGCGTCGTCGCCGTAGTGGAGAATGTTCGGCAGGTCGTGGAACACACGGCCGAAGCCATGGCCGCAGAAATCGCGCACCACGCTGCAGCGTTCCGCTTCGGCGTAGGCTTGAATCGCCGCACCGATCGTGCCGGTCGACTGGCCGGGCCTGACCGCCTCGACGCCGCGCTTCAGGCATTCGAACGTCACCGCGATCAGCCGCTCATGGCGGCGTGAAATCTCGCCGACCGGATACATCCGGCTGGTATCGCCGTGCCAGCCGTCGACAATTAGTGTCACGTCGATGTTGACGATATCGCCCTCGCGCAGCGGCTTGGGTCCGGGAATGCCGTGGCAGACGACGTGATTGATCGAGGTGCAGATCGCCTTCGGAAAGCCGCGATAGTTGAGCGGCGCCGGGATCGCCTTGTGGTCGAGCGCGAATTCGGTCGCGAGGCGATCGAGTTCGTCGGTCGCTACGCCCGGCTTGACGTACGGCGTCAGCATGTCGAGCGCCTCGGCAGCCAACCGTCCGGCTTTCCTCATGCCCTCGAAATCGGCCGGGCCATGCAGCTTGACGGCCGCGTCGCGCTGCGTTGAGCGTTGGGTCTGGACGTTGGACATGAGGCCTCGAAATCCGTCGGCGAAACACCGCTGGTGGGCATCTTAACTTGAAACGGTGGGCGGCGCAAAATCCGTCGCCAAGACACGGAGATATCGCCTCGCCCAAAAACAGAAACGGCGGCCCGAAAGCCGCCGTTTGAAACCCTAAAAAGAGCCGCCTCAGGCCGGGGTCGCGTCCTCGGCCGGTGCTTCGGCGGCGGTCAGCAGGCCGCGCGCCTGGCCGATCCAGTCCTGCTTCTCGATGCGGCCGTCGATGTTCAACGCGCCTTCGACGTTGACGATATCCTCGTCCGAGAAGTTGGCGATCTGCTCGTACTTGTAGCAGTTGACCTGCTTCAGGCGGGCGGCGAGATCGGCGTCGATGCCGTTGATCTGCGTGAAATCATCGGCCTCGCCCTTCGGCTTCTTGAAGCCCTTCCAGGCGGCATTGAGCTTGCGGGCGCGGGCGTCCGTGCGTTCGAAGATGCGCGCCGCCTTGCCGCGCAGACCGCGCAGATAATACAGTTTCGAGCGACGCACCTTGCCGCGGCGGATCACTTCGATCTCGGCGATATACGGCGAGTAGATCGGGAACACGCGCTCGACGCCCTCGCCGTAGGAAATCTTGCGGAACGTGAACGTCTCGTTGAGGCCGCCGCCGGAGCGGGCGATGACCATGCCCTCATAGGCCTGCAATCGCTCCGTGGGCGCCTTAACGGCCGCCGCCTTCCTCTTCTTATCCTTGGGGTCGGCGTCGGTCAGCTCGACGACCTTGACCATCACCTTGACGGTATCGCCGGGCTGAAATTCGGGGACGCTTCTCTTTGCGAGAACGGCGTCCATTTGATCGCGTTCGATCTGCTGAATGATGTTCATTTTCGTTCCTTTTTGATTGGACATCAATGCAGAGGAGCGAAACCGCCATGCCGGACGGCGTGGCGCGTATCGCTCATGCGGCCCCTGAAGTGCAACCCTTTTGCGGGATTTGTGGGGTCAATAACCGAAAC
>JANORU010000357.1:0-7425 GCA_031415475.1 Hyphomicrobium sp. | reverse complement strand
GAGGATGATCTTGAACGCCTCGCGGACTTTTTCCTTCGACGCGCCGCCGCCGACATCGAGGAAGTTCGCCGGTTCGGCTCCATAGAGCTTGATGATGTCCATGGTCGCCATGGCGAGGCCGGCGCCGTTGACGAGGCAGCCGATGGTGCCGTCGAGCTTGATGAAGGCGAGGTCGTGCTTGGAGGCTTCGATTTCCATCGGGTCTTCTTCGCCGAGATCGCGCATGGCGACGATTTCGGGATGGCGATAGAGCGCGTTGCTGTCGAAATCCATCTTGCCGTCGAGGCAAATGAGCTTACCGTCCTTGGTGACGACCAGCGGATTGATTTCGAGCAGGCTCATGTCCTTCTCGACGACCATGCGGTAGAGCGCTTCAATGAGCTTGCCGCACTCCTTGACCTGGTCGCCCTTCAGGCCGAGCGCGAACGCAATTCTGCGGCCGTGGAAGGGCTGATAGCCGGTCGCCGGGTCGATGGTCAGGGTGTGGATCTGTTCCGGCGTGTCATGGGCGACCTCTTCGATGTTCATGCCGCCAGCCTGGCTGACGATAAACGCGACGCGCGAGGTGGCTCGATCAACGAGCGCGGAGAGATAGAGTTCGCGGTCAATCTGCGAGCCGTCCTCTATATAGAGACGGTTGACGACGCGACCGGCCGGGCCCGTCTGCAGCGTGACCAGCGTCTTGCCGAGCATTTGTTCGGCGAACGTGCGGACCTCGTCCTTCGACTTGGCCAACCGCACGCCGCCCTTGTCGCCGGCTGCCTTTTCCTTGAACGTTCCCTTGCCGCGGCCGCCGGCATGAATTTGCGCCGTCACCACCCACACCGGGCCCGGCAACGATCTGGCGGCCTCGACCGCTTCCGGCACCGTGTAGGCCGCGAAGCCTTGCGGCGTCGGGATGCCGTACTGACGATAGAGATCCTTGGCTTGGTGTTCGTGGATGTTCACGCCTCAGGCTCCGAGTTGCGGGTTGATTTGGACGCAGGCATCGACCAGCGATTTGACCGTCTCGACCGAGCGCATCAGCATATTGCGTTCTGCCGAATTGAGATCGATTTCGACGATCCGTTCGACGCCGCCCGCGCCGATAATCACCGGCACGCCGATGTAAAGTCCCTTTACGCCGTATTCGCCATTGAGATAGGCGGCCGTTGGCAATACGCGCTTTTTGTCTTTGAGGAAGCTCTCGCACATGGCAATTGCCGATGATGCTGGCGCGTAATACGCCGAACCCGATTTGAGCAGCGCGACGATCTCGCCGCCACCCTTGCGCGTGCGATCAACAATTTGATCGAGTCGATCCTGGCGAATCCAACCCATTTTGACGAGATCGGGCAGCGGCACGCCGCCAACCGTCGAATAACGAATGAGCGGCACCATATCGTCGCCGTGGCCGCCAAGCACAAAGGCAGAGACGTCTTCGACCGAGACCTTGAACTCGTCGGCCAGGAAGTAGCGGAAGCGGGCCGTGTCGAGCACACCGGCCATACCGCACACCATGTTGCGCGGCAGTCCGCTGGCTTTCTGCAACGCCCAGACCATGGCGTCGAGCGGGTTGGTGATGCAGATCACGAACGCATTCGGCGCGTACTTGCGGATGCCGGCACCGACCTGCTCCATGACTTTAAGATTGATGCTGACGAGGTCGTCGCGGCTCATGCCCGGCTTGCGCGGCACGCCGGCGGTGACGATGCAGACGCTCGCGCCCTCGATATCGGCGTAGGAATTGGTGCCTTTGAGGTTGCAATCGAAGCCTTCGACCGAGCCCGACTGCGCCAGATCCAGAGCCTTACCCTGCGGCAGGCCGTCGGCAATATCGAAGATCACAACGTCGCCGAGTTCCTTGAGGCCGATCAGATGGGCCAGCGTGCCCCCGATCATGCCGCCGCCGATCAGAGCAATCTTCGTCCGCGCCATCGTATCCCTCCATTGTCCAGTTTCTTGCCCGGGCCGTCCGGGATGCGGCAGACTGGCATTTCGCGGCCGCCAAATCCATCGCGCGCGTAGGTAGTCGGAACCTACCCGTAAGACAAGTCGTTGGCGGGAAACATAGACCAAAGTCAGACTGCGGGTTTAGACTGCGGGTTCGGCGCGCCGGCTCGCCAAATAGGCTTCGCTGCGCATTTCCATCAGCCGCGACGCCGTGCGCTCGAACAGCTCTGCGCCATCGCCGCGGACAAACAGAGCCGCCGGCTCGGCATCGGCTGACGCAATCAGGCAGACGCCGCTGTCATAGAGCGTGTCGATCAGGGTGATCAGACGCCGGGCGGCGTTGCGCCGGTCAGGCGTCAAAATCGGAATGGCGTCGATCATCACGGTATGGAACGTCTGGGCGATCTCCAGAAAATCGTTGGCGCCGACCGCCGCCTCGCATAGATCGGCAAATTCGAAGCGCGCCACCCCCATGGCCGCGCGTGGAACGTGGAATTTGCGGCCTTTGACGTCCAGATCGACGCTCGCTGGCGCATGGTGGCCGGTCAGCCGCTGCCAGTGGTCGTCCATGGACGCGCGGGCGGCACCGTCGGCGGGGGTAAAATAGAGCGGCCGGCCGGACAGCTTATCGAGCCGGAAATCCTTGGCCGCCTTGACCTCGATTGGATCGAGCCGGGACAACAGCATACTAATAAATGGCAAAAACAATTGCCGATTGAGCCCATTCCAATATAGCCGGTCCGGTGGCGCATTCGAAGTCGCCACAACCACCACATTCTCAGCAAATAATGTCTGGAAAAGCCGGCCTAATATCATGGCATCGGCAATATCGGTGACATGGAATTCGTCGAAGCAAATAAGCCGTACTTGGCTGGCTATTCCCTTTGCGACTGTAGATATCGGATCGCCGTTGACCGTTGCGCGCGCGTCCGCGATCCGCTCATGAACATTGGCCATGAAAGCGTGAAAGTGAATGCGGGTTTTCGGTTTAAATTCGACCGCCTCATAGAACAGGTCGAGCAACATGGTTTTGCCGCGACCGACCGGCCCGAACAGATAGACGCCGCGCGGAACAACGGCTGGCGCCTTCCTGAAGCCCGGGAAAATACTGCGAGCGGCCGGTTTCCAATGGGTCAACTGCCGTGCGAGGTCATCAAGCCGCTCGCACGCCGCTGATTGCGCCGGATCGGCCTCGATCTCGCCGAGTGAGATCCGCTCCAGGTAACTTGTCTTGACCGGTCCCGGCATCATGCCCCCGCCGTCCTCGTGCCGAACGATATCTGTGTGCCACGGTCCTGATCCCCGCATTTGGAACCGCAACGATCATTTAATAGCGATCGGGATTCGACTTTCGCCACTTCAATCATCGCCATTTCTAATCCAACCGCTCCCAATCCGGTTCGAAAGGTACTTTGGTTTCGAGCTCCGATGATCACTCAAGTTATCCACATAATGGTCTAGAGGCCTCGAAAGTCACAAAAATTGAGGCCTTCGCGCAACACTTTCACAGAATGGATTAAAAATCGCGACGCGAATTGCATTTTCTGTGTCAACAAATTCCTCGAACTTGCGCATATTTTTTTTGGATCGAACTGATTCGATTCTTGAGAGGGAGATTGAACTATGGCTAAGGCAAAGAAGTCTGCGAAGAAGGCTCCGGCTAAGAAGGCCGCTGCTAAGAAGCCGGCCCGTAAGGCCGCTAAGAAGAAGAAGGCGGCGTAACTTTACGCCGTCTGCGGCACGGCTCCCGGTCGGGCACCGGGAGGCGCGCCCAGCCCTCACTGGGTATTCTATATTCAAGGCCGGTGGCAGCGAGACGCGCCGCCGGCCTTCTCGTTTTCAGCCGCTGGTTTGATATCAAACTCTGCGTTCGACCATCAACTTTTTCAGCTCAGCGATGGCTTTGGCCGGCGACAAGCCCTTCGGGCACGCCTTGGCGCAGTTCATGATCGTGTGACACCGGTACAGCCGGAACGGGTCTTCGAGATTGTCGAGCCGGTCGCCAGTCGCCTCATCCCGGCTGTCGATGACCCAGCGGTAGGCCTGCAGCAGGATCGCCGGACCGAGATAGCGGTCCGAATTCCACCAGTAGCTGGGGCACGACGCCGAGCAGCAGGCGCAAAGAATGCATTCGTACAGCCCATCGAGGCTTTCCCGGTCGGTGCGCGACTGCTTCCATTCCTTGGGCGGGGTCGGTGTATCGGTCTTGAGCCACGGCTCAATCGACCGGTGCTGGGCATAGAAATTGGTCATATCCGGCACCAGGTCCTTGATGACCTCCATGTGCGGCAACGGATAGATCTTGATCGGTCCTTTCACGTCGTCAATCGACTTGAGGCAGGCGAGCCCGTTGGTGCCGTCGATGTTCATGGCGCACGATCCGCAAATACCCTCGCGGCACGAGCGGCGGAACGTGAGCGTCGGGTCGATCTCGTTTTTGATCTTTATCAGCGCGTCGAGCACCATCGGCCCGCACTGCTCTTCATTGATCCAATAGGTATCGGTGTGCGGATTTTGGCCGTCGTCCGGAGTCCAGCGGTAGACCTTGAGCTCACGCCATTTGCCGTCGTCGTCCGGCTCGTTCCACGACTTACCCACGTGGACCTTGGAGTTGCTTGGCAGTGTCAATTGAACCATGGGGTATCCCGAACGGTATTGGACCGCTGAAGGCCAGAAGATTTGCCGCAAGGATGGTCTGTCGCGCGATCCGGTGTCAACGCGTGCCGAGCGCCACTGGATGCGGTTCTTTGCCCGGCTAAGGCCCCGACTTAGGCACGGTATTCGCCGCCGAACCTCGCCATTAGTCGGGCCGGTACTTGCGCAACTCACGAACCAGCTTGGCGAGCTTTTCGGCGATCTCGGCGCCGGTATCGACACTGGCCTTCAACGTCGCCCGTGTTTGAATAAGCTTGTTCAGGGTTTCCTGGCATTCGCCGAACTGGAAGTAGAGCTGCTCGGGCGCATCGATTTCGCCGTCTTCGACCGCACACATGACATCGAAGGCGTTCTGCGAAGCGAGCACCAGCATCGACGCGATGTCGTTCATCAGCTGGTGGAACAGCCGGCTGCCCTCGCTGTCGACGCGCGTGCCATGGACGCCGAACTTCAATGGCGAAGACCCTTGCGCGCCTTCGCCGGCGAATAGCTTCGGGTGGCGCTGAAAGCGGCGGAAAATTTCACTCAAACCGAGGCAACAAGACTCGAGTTCCCGGAGGGCGGTGCCCGCCTTGCGTTTGGCTTTAAAGCGATCCGGCGAGTGCTCTTCAGCCGTCCAGTTGATGGCCGCAATCGAGGAAATGGCGCCGAGCGCTGCTAAAGCTGGCAACACAGCTGTAAATGGATCGGGCGCTATCCGGCCAGCGGCATCGGCAGCAGCCGAGCCCTTGAATGCACGCTTGCGCGGTGCGATGGCCACGTCTCGTCCCCCCAGCAGTCAAACATACCAGCTAGGCTCTAGTGCCTTTCCAACCGGTTCGCCACTTGGTTGGGAGAATTGGGCCTGAGGGAGGCAAATAATCCCGCAGCCCAACCGGCGATGCCTCAATACGCGCGAGCCTTCGGCTGCTCAGTAAACACGAGCCTTCGGCGGTTTAGTAAACACGAGCCTTCGGCTCGATGTACTTGATCTCGTTGGTCAGCGTCCGCGTGTGCACGGGGCGATAATCAAGTTTCACGGACTTCTTGCCGTAATCGGCAAAAGCCAGCGTATGTTTCATCCACTCGCCATCGTCGCGCTTCGGGAAATCCTCACGCGCGTGCGCGCCACGGCTCTCGGTCCGATTTTCGGCGCTGACGACGGTCACCGCCGCCTGAGCGATCAGGTTGTCGTACTCCAGCGTTTCGATTAGATCGGAATTCCAGACCAATGACCGGTCGGTGACGCGAATATCATCCGTCTCTTTCCAGATCGCGGCAATCTTCTCGACGCCTTCTTTGAGCACCGGACCATCGCGGAACACGGCGCAGTTGGCCTGCATCACCTTTTGCATGCGAAGCCGCAGCGCCGACGTCGGCGTACCGCCATTGGCGTGGCGATACTGATCGAGCCGATCGAGCGCCGACTCGGATGAAGCCGGCGGCAATTCCGGCTGCCCCTGACGCGGGTCGACTGTTTCCTGACAGCGGAACGCGGCCGCGCGGCCGAACACGACAAGATCGATCAATGAGTTGGAGCCAAGCCGGTTGGCGCCGTGGACCGAAACACACGCCGCTTCGCCGATGGCCATCAGGCCGGGCACGACATGATCGGGGTTGCCGCCTTTGAGCGTCAACACTTCGCCGAAGTAATTGGTTGGGATGCCGCCCATATTGTAGTGCACCGTCGGAATAACGGGAATCGCCTCGCGCCGCAGATCGACACCGGCGAACACTTTGGCATTTTCGGTAATGCCCGGCAGCCGCTCGGCCAGGATCTTCGGATCGAGATGGTCGAGATGCAGGTAGATGTGATCGTGTTCCGCTCCGACGCCGCGGCCTTCGCGAATTTCGATGGTCATCGAACGTGAAACCACGTCGCGCGAGGCAAGATCCTTGGCGTGGGGCGCATAGCGCTCCATGAACCGCTCGCCCTTGGAATTCGTGAGATAGCCGCCTTCGCCACGCGCGCCTTCGGTGATCAGCACGCCGGCGCCGTAAATTCCGGTCGGGTGGAACTGCACGAATTCCATGTCCTGCAACGGCAGGCCGGCGCGCAGCACCATCGCATTGCCGTCGCCTGTGCAGGTATGCGCCGAGGTTGCCGAGAAATACGCCCGGCCATAGCCGCCGGTGGCGAGAATCGTTCGTTTCGAGCGGAAGCGGTGGATGCTGCCGTCTTCTAAGCACAGCGCAATAACGCCACGGCAGGCGCCTTCGCTGTCCATGATGAGGTCGAGTGCAAAATACTCGACAAAGAATTCCGCCGAATGGCGGAGCGACTGACCATACAGCGTGTGCAACATGGCGTGGCCGGTACGGTCGGCGGCGGCGCAGGTGCGTTGCACCGGCGGGCCTTCGCCATACTCGGTATAATGACCACCGAACGGGCGCTGATAGATGAGGCCATCCTCAGTCCGGCTGAATGGTACGCCGTAGTGATCGAGTTCGTAGACGGCTTCCGGCGCGTTGCGGCAGAGATATTCGATGGCATCCTGATCGCCCAGCCAGTCGGCACCTTTGACGGTGTCGTACATATGCCAGCGCCAATTGTCGGGACCCATATTGGCGAGCGAGGCCGCAATACCACCCTGCGCCGCGACGGTGTGCGAGCGGGTCGGAAATACCTTGGTGATGCAGGCCGTTTTCAAACCTGCTTCGGCAGCGCCGACGGTGGCGCGCAGACCGGCGCCTCCGGCACCGACCACCACCACATCGTAGGTGTGATCGACGATCGAATACGCCCGGCCGTTGACTGCGGGAGCCTGAGATGTGCTGGTCGTGGCTTTGGCCATGCTTATCTTACGCTCCAAAGCTCAATTTCAGGATGGCGAACACGGACGCGGCGCCGACAGCTAC
>JANORU010000356.1:0-1564 GCA_031415475.1 Hyphomicrobium sp. | reverse complement strand
CTGATTGCGCGCCGGGTGCGCGAATCGGGCGTCTACTGCGAAATCCACCCGTTTCAGAACGCCGCCGCCGCCGTTGCCCAGCTGAAGCCCAAGGCCGTCATCCTGTCCGGCGGGCCATCGTCCGTCACCGATGCCAACAGCCCGCGCTCCCCGGACGATGTCTTCAAGCTCGGCGTGCCCGTGCTCGGCATCTGCTATGGCCAACAGACCATGGCCGAGCAGCTCGGCGGCAAGGTCGAGAGCGGCCACCACCGCGAATTTGGCCGCGCCGAAGTCTCCGTCAAGGAGCCGAGCCCGCTGTTCGAGGGCGTGTGGACGACCGGCGGCCGCTATCAGGTCTGGATGAGCCACGGCGATCGCGTGACGCGCCTTCCCGACGGATTCAAGGCTATCGCCACAAGTGAGAATGCACCCTACGCGGCGGTTGCCGACGAGGCGCGGCGCTACTATGCCGTGCAGTTCCACCCCGAGGTTGTGCACACGCCGGACGGCGGGAAACTACTGGCCAACTTTATTCACCGCATCGCCGGCCTCAAATCCGATTGGACGATGGCCGCCTACCGGCGCGAAATGATCGCCAAAATCCGCACCCAGGTCGGCAAAGGCAAAGTGATCTGCGGGCTTTCGGGCGGTGTCGACAGCGCGGTCGCCGCGGTACTGATCCACGAAGCCATTGGCGATCAGGTGACGTGCGTGTTCGTCGACCACGGCTTGATGCGTCAAGCCGAGGCCGGGCAGGTCGTCGAACTCTTTCGCGGCCATTACAATATCCCGCTGGTACATGTCGACTCGAGCGAGCAGTTTCTGGGCGCGTTGGCTGGCGTCTCCGATCCGGAAACAAAACGCAAAATCATCGGCAAGAACTTCATCGACGTATTCGAGGCCGAAGCCAAAAAAATCGGCGGGGCCGAGTTTCTCGCTCAAGGCACGCTCTATCCGGACGTCATCGAGAGTGTGTCGTTCACCGGCGGGCCGTCGGTCACCATCAAATCCCACCACAATGTCGGTGGTTTGCCCGCGCGGATGAACATGAAGCTCGTGGAACCGCTGCGCGAACTGTTTAAGGACGAGGTGCGTGCGCTCGGCCGCGAGCTTGGCCTTCCTGACGCGTTCGTCGGACGCCATCCATTTCCAGGTCCAGGACTTGCGATCCGCATTCCCGGCGAGATCACACGCGAGAAGCTCGACATTCTGCGCAAGGCCGACGTCGTCTATCTCGATGAGATCCGCAAGGCCGGGCTCTACGATGAGATCTGGCAGGCGTTCGCCGTGCTGCTGCCCGTTCGCACAGTCGGCGTCATGGGCGATGGCCGCACCTACGATCACGTCCTTGGCTTGCGCGCTGTGACGTCGGTCGACGGCATGACGGCCGATTTCTATCCCTTCGACATGGGCTTTCTCGGCCGCGTCGCAACCCGCATCATCAACGAGGTCAAGGGTGTCAACCGCGTGGTCTATGATGTCACGAGTAAGCCGCCTGGCACGATCGAGTGGGAATGATTCAGCGCTCTTCCGGGTGGTTCGCCGCTTATCGGAAATCCCATCTAGCGCTCTGAAAACCCTC
>JANORU010000355.1:0-2715 GCA_031415475.1 Hyphomicrobium sp. | reverse complement strand
CACTCGGATAACGCCCGCTGCGCTCGTACTGCGCCCTGTTTTTCGCCGTCCACATGTTCGCCCCCGCGAATCACCTCGCCTGGGGCAACAGAATCACAACTGATTCCAGTGATTCAAGAAACTTCCGGACAGGCTCTAAGCTTCAAGCACTGATCGGCCGGCGCATTGGCGCTATCCGTAAATCGAACAAGATCGAGATTGGCACTCTCGCCAATCTCATCGGCATGTCCACGGAAGATCTTGAACTGATCGAACTGGGCTTTGGCTATGCAGGACCTGATGTGCTGGTCCGGATCGCCGAGGCCCTTGGCGTGCCGCTGAAAGTGCTGTTTCGTGACGAGACAGCAGGTTCAGGGCCGCACGATCGACCGCATGGGCTTGAAGAAGCCCCTGTTGGTGCTGAATCTTGGGAACTCGCCCGGCTGGTCTGGGCCTTCGACAACATTGCTGATTTCGAGTCGCGAATGAGTGTCGTCGAACACGCTGAAGTCCTGGCTTTTGGTCAGAGACAATAGCCGGCCGGGATCGCGAAGGTGCCGGCGGGCTAGATCCTTAGTTGAACCGTCACCTGAATCGTCACCGCTCGTCGCCATGGCTTCCTCATTGGGGAGCACAATTGTTGTTCCGCTGTGGCGCGAACGGACCACTTTGTTTTAGCGACAAATGCCTTATACGTTGCAATCCCTACCCAGCCGGGTAGGCCAACAAATGTCGATATTCATTTCACCGCCTACGTCTAATTCGTACACAAGCTTTCTTCTTATGAAAAAAAAATTACTACGGGGGCTTTCGCCAGTTTGTCGAATGTTGTAGGAGCGGTACCTAGCTTGAGTGTGTCCGAGCCGTCGTCAAAGTGGTCAGATGCCGTGCGTTCAAAGCCCAACAAAATCGATGAACTGATCGGCGATCGCGTTCGACTTGAGCGTGAGAGGCTTGGTATCAGTGCAGCGGTGCTGGCAGGCCGGGTGGGGCTGACGATCGAAGACCTTGACGCCTGCGAACAGGGTCGCCGGCGGATTGGCGCCGCTCTCTTGATGCGAATTGTGCAGGCCCTCAACATTCCGGTCAAGGCGCTATTTGGCGACGGTTTTTCGCCTGACCGGAAGAATTTTCCGCCCGGTCTGGAAGAAACACAAAGCTTCGCGGAATCCGCTGAGGTTGTTCGGTTGTTCGTGGCCTTCGATGCCATTGTCGATTCGGATGATCGGCAACATTTGGTCGAGCTTGCCGAAACAATCGCACGGGGACGACTTAACTGACAGACGTTAATCGCCACGAAGCTGAAATCTGATCTGTTCTATTCTGGAATAACTGACTTTCCCATAATTTGTGCAAATATGTCGAAATTTTATGGTTAGGATTTCAGCACTCGGCCTGCGGAGAAATTCTTCACCGTAGGAGGCAGGGTCGAAATGAGCACAACTCGCCCGGGCTGGGCGCGACAATTGAAGCGCGTGGGGTAGCAATGTCAGATAGTACTTCAAGAACGACGTTCGATTTCTCGACCATTACTCAGGCAGAAACTTCTGATGATCTAAGTGCGCTCGCCCGCATGATCACTTATACCGCCGAAGAAGCGACTTCTGCCGGAGCCCCACTTGTCGCAAAACTGCTGATGAGCAGCCTGGAAGTCTTGCGGTTGGAGTCCGGGTTTGACGAGAGAAATAACTACGGGAACCTACCAGCAACTTTGAGCTGAATGTTTTTGCACGACTGGTTCCAGCTGAACAATTTGTGCCGCCGCATGAGTTGTCACCTTAGGACCGGTCGTGTCGCGACGACTCCATGCACATTAGACGTCGTCGGCGCCGGAGAACACTCGGCCCATCCATTCGTCGATCGAGATGTTGCCGGCTTTCTCGACGGCCGATTTGTCTTTCGGCCGGATCACGTCCTGCAGGCCGTCGATCCGCTTCCATTCGCACAGCGGCGTCTCGGTTTCTGCGCGCGGCACATAGCGTGACGGCGTCACCTTCTGGAAGCGATGAACGTAACGCGGGCAGTTCATCCATAACTCGTGCAGTTTGACCGCCACCACCAGTTCGGCTTCCTTGAACATGGCGAGTGCGGCCGGGTCCTTGGTGACGCGCGCCTGGCCTTGCAGTCGCATGCGGAACGGCTTCTCGAAATCGATAAACAAAATGCCGATTTCCGGATTGGCGGCGATGTTTCCCATCGAGAGATACATGCCGTTGCCGTCGTAGCTCGGAAACGCAATGGTATTCGCATCCAGCACACGCACGAAGCCTGCGTCGCCACCCTTGTAGGACACCGTCGGCCGGCCCTTGTGATCGACCGACGACAGGAAAAACATGTCGCGGCTTTCGATGAAGGCCTTCTCCATGTCGGTGATTTCGGTTTTGACCGCGATCGTTTCGATGCGATCGGCAAGCTCGCGGGATTGGAACTCGGTCTGCAATGCGCGGTGCGGTGCCCCGTAAAGTCTGCTCATGGTCTGCTCCTATGAATTCCGCAACGGCCTAGTACCCGGGATCTGCGACCCTTCGGGCGATCAGGAATGCCCGCCGGCGGTGTCGAGCCGCTCGACCGATGCGCAGCATCGCTCTTCGCGTCTCTCCTGGCCGGCAGGCATTCCTGATCGTCAGCCGTACCAGGGATTTATGATCCCGGGTACTGGCACAGCTACCTTGGGCGAACTAGCGCCCGACCATGACATCAGTCGCAGTAACAACAGCCGCAATTGCATGTTCGCTT
>JANORU010000354.1:0-3534 GCA_031415475.1 Hyphomicrobium sp. | reverse complement strand
ATGACAGACAGACTATCCATGATAGCGGCCGGACCGAACCACGAAGAAATGCTGAGCTTATGAATAGGCGATGGGGTGAGTGCGCCGAAGCTTTGTCGCGCGCTCCAAATGACGAGGGCCGCTTCGCGAGGAAGCGGCCCTGCCAGAACTCTGACGGCTCGGGAGTAGGCGAAAACGTCAGAACTTGATGATGCCGCCGGTGAGCACGACGTCCACATCTTCGAGGTCGATGCCGGTTTGCGTTCCTGCGATACCATTGCCACCGGCGGAATCGATCACCGTCAGGTCGGCCTCATAGTGTCTGTACGAGACATAGAGTGTCAGGGCTGCCGCATCAAAGCCCTGCGCGATGCCGGCGCCATACGACTGAACAGCCGAGTTCCATACTGCTGCACGTCCGAAACCTGCCGGCTCGATCGGGTCGTCCGCTGCAAAGCGGCGTGTGGTGGACCCGCCGTCGTAGTCATAGTACTCGCCGTAGATTGTCGTCTTGCCGAAGGGCAGCCACTTCTTCTCGATGCCCGCCTGAATGGCCCAGAAGGTCTGTTCGTCGTCAGCGTTGAGACCAGCAAACAGATTGGTGTCTTGCAGCAGATCGTCCTTCTTCACGCCGGTGCCGAAATTCACGAACAGCCCGGTCGGTTCGTGCAGCACGCTCAACGAGCCGCCGAACTGGTGGCAATCCGTGTCGGAGTCGAGGCCGCCCACTTGAACAGCGGTGCAGACCGTTTTCGTCTGCGTCGAATCCAGCACTTCGCCGTACCCGATGCCGGCAACGAGCTTGAATCCGCTGAACTCGCCCTTCCAGCGCAGGGCAACGTCCCAGAAGTCGTCCTCGCCCCAAGCTGCGGAAACCGCAAAACCCGCTAACTCGGGAGTGACATACTTGACGAGGCTGAAGCGCCGCTCGCCGTCACCTGGCTGGTCACCGCCGATGCCGATCAGCCTGCGCCAGGATTCTCCGCTCAGAGCTCCGTCCGTTCGGCGAAGGCGTAGACCGAGACCGCTATCTTCGATGTCCGAGAATTTTGAGAAGTCGGCCGTTTGCGTCTGATTGAGCTCGGTAATGCCATCGGTCGCCGAGGCCTGTTGACCGACCGATACCGCACCCAAGGACTTACTCTTCAGGTACCAGTAGCTGTCGCGGAGATCGAGGCCGACATCCGAGTCGGTGGCATTGCCGCGCGTGTCGTCCTGCGAGAAGCGCTTCGAGTTTGCGGCGCGAACGCCGATCTCGATTTGATAGCCGGCCTCCCAATCGGAATCGATCTTGGCCTTGCCCTTGAAGCGGAAGCGCGTGCGTGAGTTGTCATTCGTGTAGATGCCGACGTTGCGTTCGAATCCGTCATCCCAGAACAACAACGTCTCGTTCACCTGCCCAGAAATCTCGAGCGAGACCTTGCGGTTGCCTTTGCGCGCCGTGGTCGCCTCAAGTTCGGCGATCCGCTCTTCGAGATCGGCGCAGCAGTTGCCGCCGAGGTCGGCCGCCGATGCCGGCAAGCCATACGCCAGGCCAGAAAGCATAGCAGCGGCGACAGCCCCTACCATTGAATTACGTCCCCCAGTCATGATCTTCATCTCCGATATCTTAGACTTTGTTCTGCTATAACAGATTGATTTATCTCGGTTCTTTTGTGCCATCGCGCACTTGCAGTTGACAACCGCAAGCCGCCATCAACTGCGTGATGCGATTGGAACGTTGTCCAATCGCATCACATGCGCGCCGCTCATCCGACACCGAGTGACGGGACCCGGCGCGGTACCCGGCGAAGTCCAACGGATCTCGGTACGATGGCTGGAGAAATTCGCGGCGGTGGCGTGCTGCGCGAAGTCGTTGAACGCGATCCGGCCTCGACATCGACCGGGACGCTGGCGAGTACGGCAGCTCGGCGCCGGAGCCGCTCAAGCAACGCGAGGCCCTCGGGCCAGGGTCCGAACCCCGACTCCGCGTTGATGTGGCCGGCATCTCCGAGATTGACCAAGTCCGAGTCCCACCAGTCGGCCCAATTCGTAGCGCGCTTCAAAAGCATCCACGGATCGGTGGCGCTCGCGACCAGCACGCTCGGATAGGCCAAGGGCGTTTGCGGCAGCAGATCGGATACCATGAACCCATCGGGATCAGCGGGTGCGACGAACAGCGCACCCGAAATGCGGTCTTGCAGATCGGCGGCTGCGTGAACGGCGGCCAGTACGCCGAAGCTGTGCGCTGCAATCAGAAGCCGGCCCGGGTGTCGGAGGATTTCGCGCCGGATGCGATGCGACCAGGCCTCGAGATCCGGCTTGTTCCAATCGCTCTGGACGACGCGCACTGTGCCGGGAATGCGCTCTTCGAACCAGGTCTGCCAGTGGTCGGGGCCGCTCGAACGCAGTCCTGGAATGATGAGAGTCGTTGTCATGACTAATCCAATCGATATTCTGGAGGGGGATGAGGGTTGCGCGCGTCAATTTCCGACGCTGAGATTGGTGGCGTAGTGGGTCTCGCCCCTGTTGGTGAATACTAAGTCTTCTGGCCCGGACCGCGTGAGATCGATCAGCGAAAGCGCGGCGAGCAGGATGGCGTAAACGACCAGATTCAGTTCGTCCGGTTGTGTAGTTGTGAATGACATTTTCGTGGTCCTCAGTGATCGATGGATGGGTCGTTTCGCGAGCAGAACTTTGCAATCAGCGACAACACCCTTGCGGGTTGCCTGCACTTGAGGAGACGGGTATCGGACGGCCGGCGGCGATTGAATGGAATTGGCCGAGGGCGCGAAACGCGAATGTCAGGGCTCTGCGAGACATGGGATCGCTCCTGTCCGTGAAGCCTTGAATGGAATTCGTGTGTGTAGCTTGGCCGGGAGCGCGCGCCGGGAGGAGGTTCGGCGCGCGCTCAGCTTGCTGATCACAGGGTGATCAGCTCTTCTTGCCGTAGATCTGGTCGAAGGTGCCGCCGTCCTTGAAGTGCACTTCCTGCGCGGCGGTCCAGCCACCGAACACTTCGTCGATGGTGAACAGCTTGACCTGTGAGAACTGCGCTTTGTACTTCTCGGCCGCCTTGGCATCCTGCGGGCGGTAGAAGTGCTTACCCGCAATATTCTGGCCTTCCGGGCTGTAGAGGAAGCTGACGTATTCCTCGGCAATCTTGCGCGTGCCCTTCTTGTCGACGTTCTTGTCAACGACCGTTACCGGCGGTTCGGCGAGGATCGAGATCGATGGTGTAACGATTTCGAACTTGTCAGGGCCGAGCTCCTTGGTGGCGAGAAAGGCCTCGTTTTCCCAGGAAATCAGCACGTCGCCGATACCGCGTTCGGTGAAGGTCGTCAGTGAACCGCGAGCACCGGAGTCGAGCACCTTGGTGTTCTTGTAAAGACGCGAAACCAAGTCCTTGGCCTTGTCCTCGTTGCCGCCATCCTGCTTCAATGCCCAGCCCCAGGCTGCAAGATAATTCCAGCGCGCGCCGCCCGACGTCTTGGGATTGGGCGTGATGACGGCGACGCCCTGCTTGGCGAGATCGCCCCAGTCCTCGATGCCCTTGGGGTTGCCCTTGCGCACCAG
>JANORU010000353.1:0-2370 GCA_031415475.1 Hyphomicrobium sp. | reverse complement strand
GAGATAAACGAGCGGGTCTGCAGCGACGCCTTGGTGATGCCGAGCAGAACCGGCACGAATGTCGCCGGCCGATTGCCCTCCGATTCCGTCTTGGCGTTCAACTCATCGAGTTCGATCCGATCGAGCTGTTCGGACTTGATGAGGCCCGTGTCGCCCGGATCGATGATCTCAACCTTCTGCAGCATCTGGCGAACGATCACCTCGATGTGCTTGTCGTTGATGGTCACGCCCTGCAGCCGGTAGACGTCCTGGATTTCGTTAATCAGGTAGTTCGCCAATTCCTCGACGCCCTTGATCGCCAGAATATCGTGCGGAGCGGGATGGCCGTCGTAGATGAAGTCGCCGCGCTCGATATGGTCACCGTGCTGGACCGCAAGGTTCTTGCCGCGCGGAATCAAATACTCCGCCGGCTCGGCACCCTCTTCATCCGGCTTGATGTGGATGCGCTGCTTGTTCTTGTAGTCCTTGCCAAATTCAATCGTACCGGTGATTTCCGCGATGATTGCGTGATCCTTCGGACGGCGGGCTTCGAACAGTTCGGCAACACGCGGCAGACCGCCGGTGATGTCGCTCTGCTTGGCCGAGGCAAGCGGGATACGGGCCAGCACGTCGCCGGCCTTGACCACCGCACCCGGCTCGACCGACAGCACCGCTTCGACCGTCAGCAGATAGCGAGCGTCACCGCCGCGCGCCACCTTGATCGGCTTGCCCTTGCTGTCCTTGACGATGATCGCAGGCTTCAGTTCGGAGGTGCGCGGGGTCGCGCGCCAATCGATGATAACGCGATTGGTGGTGCCCTTCACTTCGTCGGTCTGCTCGCGCACCGAGGCGCCGTCGATCAGATCTTCGAAGTCGACGGTGCCGGCGACTTCGGTGAGGATCGGACGGGTGAACGGATCCCACTGCACCAGACGCGTGCCGCGCTTGACCTCGTCGCCTTCGTCGACAAACACGCGCGAGCCGTACGGCGCCTTGTGGGTCGCAAGTTCCTTGCCCGACTGGTCGACGATCACGATCGACATGGTGCGGCCCATGGAGACGAGACGGCCCTGGCCATCCTTGACCACGGCGCGATTCTTCATCTTCACGGTGCCGTTAAAGTTGCTGTCGACCGACGACTGATCGACGACGTTGGCGGCGCCGCCGATGTGGAACGTGCGCATGGTGAGCTGGGTGCCCGGCTCACCAATCGACTGGGCGGCGATCACGCCGACCGCTTCACCGATGTTGACCGGCGTTCCGCGTGCCAGATCGCGGCCATAGCACTTGGCACACACGCCGACCGTCGTTTCGCAGGTCAACACCGAACGGATGCGGATTTCCTGGACTTCGGCATTGGCGATCAGCTCGGCATGGCGCTCTTCAATCAACTCACCAGTTTTTACAAGAACCTCACCCGTGTTGCCGGGCACGACGATGTCTTCAGCCGCGGTGCGGCCGAGAACCCGCTGTGCCAGCGTGACGATGACCTGACCTGAATCGACCACCGCCTGGACGTTGATGCCGCCGTCGGTGCCGCAATCGTCTTCGAAAATGATGGCATCCTGGGCGACATCGACAAGACGGCGTGTCAGGTAGCCGGAGTTCGCGGTCTTCAACGCCGTATCGGCCAGACCCTTACGGGCGCCGTGGGTCGAGTTGAAGTACTCGAGAACCGACAGGCCTTCCTTGAAGTTCGAGATGATCGGCGTCTCGATGATTTCGCCCGAAGGCTTGGTCATCAGGCCGCGCATGCCGGCGAGCTGCTTCATCTGCGTCGGCGAACCGCGCGCACCCGAATGGCTCATCATGTAGATAGAATTGATAGGCTTTTCACGGCCGTTCTTGTCCTTCTGTACCGTCGAGATGCGGTCCATCATCTCCTTGGCGATCTGATCGGTGCACTTCGACCAGGCGTCGACGACCTTGTTGTACTTCTCCTGCTTGGTGATGAGACCGTCGTTGTACTGCTGCTCGAACTCCTTCGCGAGATCGCGGGTCTTGTCGACGATCTTCCACTTCGCCGCCGGAACGACCATGTCGTCCTTGCCGAACGAGATGCCGGCCTTGAACGCGTGATGGAAGCCGAGCGCCATGATGCGATCGCAGAAGATCACCGTGTCCTTCTGACCGCAGTTGCGGTAGACGGCATCGATGAGGCCCGAGATGGCCTTCTTGGTCAAAAGCTGGTTGACGAGCGCGAACTTGACGCCCGGCTGGCGCGGCAGCACTTCACCCAGCAGCATGCGGCCCGGCGTCGTGTCGTGGATCTCAATGACCTCGTTGCCTTCGGCATCAAGCGCACGGAAGCGGCCCTTGATCTTGGCGTGTAGGGTTACCGCGCCGGCTTCAAGCGCGTGGCGGATCTCTCCGACCGAGCCGAACATCATG
>JANORU010000352.1:0-4117 GCA_031415475.1 Hyphomicrobium sp. | reverse complement strand
GGGCAGGATCGCCGTTGGCTACGACGCCGATCTGACGATTGTCGATTTGAAACGCACCGAAACGATCACCGACAGGTGGATCGAAAGCCGCTGCGGTTGGACGCCATACAACGGTAAACGCGTCACCGGCTGGCCGGTTGGAACGGTCGTGCGTGGACGCAAAGCCATGTGGCAGGGCGAAATACTTGGGCCCGCGGGCGGCGAGCCGGTGCACTTCCTCGAAGGTTAACACCCGCCCGCTGGCATGGCATCGCGATTGCATTAGGCATTGTCACCACGGTCGCCCGCAAGTCTCGCCACAACAATTCCGAGCCGACTATGTCCGCCGCACTTCGAACGTTCACAGAATTCTCCATCGCTGATGGAAAAGGTGTTTCGCAGCACTTGGCGGCGGTGCTGACCCACGTCTCGTTCGCCACGGCCGCAGTGGTCTTGCTCTATCTATTGAAGTCGGCCGCCGGCATCAATCTCTTCGCCGGCCCTTCGCCGCTCCACGACCTGCTCTATCATTTCGTGCGCTAAACTCTCTTGACGCAGAAAAGCAAAGGCCGCCGGGTTTGCGCCCGGCGGCCTTGATCCTTTCAGCGCTAACTCTGCGCTTAGCGAACGACGTGGACCGTCGTGCCCTTGTCGACCAGCTTGGCCAGATGAACAACATGGCCGTTGTGCATTCTGATGCAGCCCGACGAGGCGGCCGTGCCGATCGAGCCCGGCGCATTGGTGCCGTGGATACGATAGAGTGTGCTGCCCAAATAGATGGCCTTGGCGCCGAGCGGGTTATTGATGCCGCCATTCATATGAGCCGGCAGCTCAGGCTTGCGCTGGCGCATTTCAGCCGGTGGTGTCCAATCCGGCCACGACTGGATGCGCGAGACCTTCTGAGTACCGGTCCATGAAAAGCCCTTCTTGCCGACAGCCACCGGATAGGCATAGGCCTTGCCATCGCCGAGAACGTAGTAAAGCTTCTTCTGCGACTGGTCGACGATCACAGAGCCTTTTTTGTAACCGCCTTTGTAGGCGACGGTCACGGGCGCATCCGCCGAGATGCTCGGCTTGCTGCCGCCCTGCAAAGTGCCCTTGGATTTCTGCGGCTTCGAGGGGGTCGCTGAGCCCAAGTCCTGCAGCTTGGTCTTCTTGGACTTCTGGAAGCTGAAGCCACTACCGATCGGCTTTGAGCCGGTCGAACTGCCGCTGTCCCACATGCCGTAGGCATTGGGAATGTCAGCGGCGGCCGGAAGTGCCGTCACGCACAGCGTCACGGACGCCGCGGCGGCTGCAACAAGTGTTTTGATACGCATGGTCATCACCATCATTTGTTTGTCTGTAATCCCGGTTGCCAGAGCCAAGGCGCGCTGTGCGTCTGCGGGAGAGAGGCTCTGTATGTGCTCACGATCCAGCTAAGCCTGGAGCCGGAACCCGTTCGATTAATGGTGAAAAGTAGGCTCTCTGGCAATGCAGCAATATCGCCGCATCGAGATCAACTGATTTTCGTCGCAATACCAGTCAGTTGACCTTGGCGAACAGCCGCCAGACGCCGTCCGCACCGATCGCCAGCCGCCATCCGGTCCAGCGCTTTTGCGCTTTCATGGCTTGCACGTCGGCGACCGAGACGAGCCGCAAGAGGTCGACTTCGGCGTGCGCCGGAAGTTTGTCGAGCGGCAATTCCGAGAGATAGGGCCAAACATAGAGCCGTGCATTCTCAGCATCTGGTCCCGCTTCGATGACGGCTGCATCGAGCGCCAGAAGATCGGCCATGATCGCCAAAATAGCGAAGCCTTTGCCGTCGGGCGAAGCCGCGCGCCACTCCGCAAACTTTGCCGCCGCGTTCGCGTCCGGCAGAACGGGACTGCGCTCGCTGGCCGTCAGGCTCGATTGCAATTCCTCGAGATGACCGCTGCCGGCGATATCAAGCAAGGTGCGGCGCACGGCTGCGACCTGCGGCGGAAGATCGGAATTTGAAACAATGCGCGGCCGAACGGGATTGGCGGAGAGTTGTGCACGGACCGTCCGTTCAACCGCATGTTGATCGCCGGGTCCGCCGCTGACGGCCGGATTGACTGCGAAGCAATGGACAATAAGACCCGTCACAACTACCAATGCCGGATGGGGAAGGGCGGTCAACCGATTCGACGTCACCTTTGCGGGCGGCCGTTGCGACCGGCCGCGCGGCGGCGGAAATTGTTGTCTGTCGGCCATCGCCGCTCGTCCTCGCGTTCGACCGGGGTACACTCCGTCGAATGTTTCGCCGTATCGGATCCGTGGCGGGTTAGCATGCCATGGACCTGATCCCCAATCCTTTCATCATTCCCGTTGGTCTCATCATTGGCGTTCTAGTCGCCGCACCCGTTGGCCCTGTCAACGTCCTGTGCGTGCAGCGCGCCATTGAACGCGGGTTCTGGGGCGGCATTGCCGCCGGCCTCGGCGCTGTCCTTGGCGATGGCTTGATCGCGCTGTGCGCGGGACTTGGCGTCGGCGCAATATCCGGCGCAATTGAACATCATCGCATGGCTATTCAGATTGTCGGCGGGTTGGCGTTGGTTGCGTTTGGTGTCAAGCTATTGGTGACAGAGCCGAGGCTAGTAGCGCCCGGAACATCGGAAGAAGCGACATCTCTTGCCGATTTCGTCTGGGACATTCCGCAGACGTTTTTCCTCACCATCACCAATCCCGGTGCCGTGCTCGGACTATTCGCGATTTTCGGCGGCGTCAGTTCGTTTGTTGAAGTTCACGCCTTGGTCGACGTGCTGCTGATGGTCGCGGCCATTATGGCGGGCAGCTTGGCGTGGTGGTTGTTTTTATCGAACCTAATTGCCCGTTTCCGCCACAAGGTCGACGCCGGAAAGCTGCATCTCATCAACAAGGTCGCGGGTGTGGCTTTGATCGTATTCGGCGGCGTTTTGATTGGCGAAATGATCGTCAAGAACGTCTTGACCTGACGCGCTTCAGTGAACACTCCGCCAGAGTGAGAATTCGCCACGCTCAAGGCGGCTTTCGAGCCCGCGTGTGAGCTTCATCACGGCGTCTTCGCCAAACAGCGACACGAGATCGCTCAGAGCTGCAAAAAGTGCCGCGTAGGCCATTTGCTCCGGAGCAACGCCGCTCTCCGTGCCTTCGTCCCACGCTGCCAGAATGAGGCGCAGCGCTTTGTGATTGGCGTCGTCGGACTCGCCCGCCTCGTAGCCTTTTTCCTTGGCGCCCATGTCTTTCATGTCTGTCTCCCACCCGTGCCCGATCGAAACCCCTTTGCGATCGACGCGCGTCGTACCTGTTGCTGCATCCACTGTTCCCATTCCGAGACGTAGCACGACAAAATTCGACCGGGGCTGTAGCAGCAATTCACAGTAAACCTGCGGAAAAGCCTCCGCTCACGGCGCGCGCTTGGCGAGGCTCTCGGAAAGCTCGACGCCCTCGGCGAGAAATCGCCCGATCGCCGATTGAGCGGTCGTGGTGCAGGTGACGTAGGTCCGGCTGAAGCCGCGATAGCCCTGATTGAAACTGCGCGTCAGACGCGCGCGGCGCAGTGCGCTCGAACTCTCGGATTCGATCAGCTCTTTCATCCGGTCGCGCCAGATCTGGCCGTCACTGGCGCTGCACAGCTCGCGCAGATAGTGAATCGCGCCGAGAAGTTCGGCCAGTCGCAGGATCTGTTCGTCGTACGGCTTGGTCTCGGCCGCGCGCGCCGGAGCCGCCGCAAGCGTTGCCGCCGCGAGCACCAGGGCGAGTGCCGCCCGCCGTCCGTTTCGCCGCGTTGAGTGCGGTTTGGTGAGCATCGTCGCGAGGGCCTCGAAGGATCGGAAAACTGGCGAGTCAGTACATCTCCGGCACATGACCAGCACAACCCGATTGCGTCAAGTTTGCGGCATCGAGGGTTGAGCGGACGTCCGCTGTGGCGCAAAATGGTTTGAAAATCACCGCATCCGAGGTTCGGTCATGTGTTCTCGCTACAGTCTGACGTCGCCGCCGGAAGCGGTCCGCGCCTATTTCCGGCACATCAACGAGATCGACTATCCGCCGCGCTATAACATTGCGCCCACCCAGCCGGTCGCGATTGTCCGCAACGATGTTCGCGGGAAACGCGAAATCGTCCTCGTGCGCTGGGGGCTGGTGCCATCGTGGG
>JANORU010000351.1:0-5828 GCA_031415475.1 Hyphomicrobium sp. | reverse complement strand
TTGCCGCCAAACTCGGCGTCGATCCCGTGCATTTCGGCATTATCATGGTCGTCAACATGGAGATCGGCATGGTGACGCCGCCGGTCGGCCTCAACCTCTATGTCGCCAGTGGCCTCGCCAAGCTCGGGCTGACGGACATGTCGAAAGCCGTCGGCCCCTGGCTCGCCACCATGCTGGCGTTCTTACTCCTCGTCACCTACTGGCCGGAGCTGTCGCTCTGGCTGCCACGCGCGCTCGGGCTGATGTAAAAATCAGCAGTCCGCCGTAGGTTGGGCTGAACTCCCTTGTGAAGCCCAACACCTCTAGCCGCAAAGCCGGCGTTGTTGGGCTTCGCAAAATGGCTCAGCCCAACCTACAACACCTGACGTAGACGACCTCAACCAAACGCGCCGAAGTGGTGCGAAATGCCGGTGCCAATCTCGCGGATGAATTCGTAGGCCTCTTCCATCGGTTCGAGAATTTCCGTTTCGATACGGCCGTAGTCGTCGACGCCTTGCGGCAGGTAGCTGGCTTTTTCGGAAAACGCCTTAGCATCCACCGTCCCGGTCCGCTTCGGAAACGCCAGCCGCATGACGGCAACCACTTCCGGCACTTCGAGCGTCAACGCCGAGGCGTACAACTGCGCATGACTGACGTCGCGGGTTGTGAAGCGCGGCAACTGCGCGGCGAGAATGAAAATCCGCATAATCAGCGCCAGCCGGATGGCCTGCAACAGATCAAGCTCCAGCCGGTTCTCATCCGGAATCTTGCCGCCGTCGATGCCGATGTCCTCAAGCAGCGTATGCAGGTCGATGGCATCAAGCCGCAACTCGTGGACGAGGCCGTTGATGGCCGCATTGCGCGAGTCCTCGAGCAGGAACGTCGACAAGCTCTTGAACGCGGCGGTCAGTTGCGGCTCACGCCCCCACGACGCGCGCATCGCCCAGAAGCCGGGGTCAAATACGATGGCGTTGGCGCCCATTGCGTTGAGGCTTGAGAGCTGCTTGCCGCGCGCCACCATTTCGATGAGCGGTCTCAACCGCGCCGATGTTTTCGCTACTTCAACGAACCGTTCGCGCTCCGAGCCAACCGCTGCGCCGAGCCCGGCGACGACGTTGGCGATGTAGCCGAACTGCTGCAGGATGGCGTTGTTGGGAATGGCGCGCATCCGGGCCGGATCGCCACGATCGGCGGTCGAGGCCCCTTCCATCTGCCGCTTGACGGGTCGCGAGCCTGTCCGGAACAGCAAGTTGGGCCCAAACGCGCCAAGCACCGCGCGATAGCCGGGATGAGCAAACAGATCCTGCTGATAGGCGCGCAACCGCAACAGGAAGTCGAGCGCCAGATTGGTGTCGTCGTAAAACTCGTCTTCGACCGGCGGCTGAATCTCGCCGTCCATGATGACCGTTGCTAAGGCCCGCATGGCCAGCGGCTTGGTCGCATAGTAGAGATAGCCGTCGCCGCCCTGCCAGCTCGTCTCATGCTTGATCGGGATACCGGCTACAGCGAACCGGCGGCGGGCATCAGGCGAAAACACGTAGCGCAGGCGAGACGACATGTGGCCGGGATGCGTGCCGCGACCCATGGATTCGCCGTGCGTCGAGTAGATCAAAAGTTCGACGCCCTTCAGGTCCTCGACATCGAGCACCTCAGCCATGCCATGATAGAGGCGTTCGATCGAAAGCGTCGCCGCGATCTGGCCAATGAAGCGTCCAGCGTCTGAAAACCCGGTCTGAATACACAGCCGCTTACGGCCGCGCACGTAGGCCTTGTAAGCGTCCTCTTCCAGCAGCCGCTCGATCATGCGGGCGCCGGTTTCGAGCGCCGCCGGGGTTTCGAATAGCGGCGAGATATCGACCAAGTGATCGACACCGAACAGCTTGGCGAAGAACAGCGCGATCAGCACCGTCGCCGGGCTTTCGCATTCGGCAATCAGGTAGCGGATCGGCGTATCGCGATCGACGTGCTTTTGGAATTGCGCGGCCAGTGCGAATTGCCGGATAGCGGTTGCCGTTTCGAGATCGAGCGTCTCGAAATTGACGGTTTCCTTGCCAGCCGTATGGATCATCTCGACGATGCGGGCGAGTGCTTGCCGCTCCGAGAGATCGCGCGTCCAAGGCTCGTGCACGAAGGCACGGAACGCATTGTTGAGCTGCACGGCGTTGACGCGCAGGTGAATGTGCGATGTGCCAAGGCCGGTATGTTCAAACAAGCTCGCCAGGGCGGCGATTTCGCGCTTGGACTGGACTTGCGGCACGGCATCGATCAACTGATCGAGCAGCGCGATCACAGGTTCGGTCGAGACCAGATTGTAACTGTCCGTTTCAGTGATGATATTGGCGGCATCCGCCAATTTCTTACTGCCGTTGTTGGCGGCGTTCAAAGCTTCAAGCTGCTTCTCAGCCGAGGCAATCGCGAGGTCGAACTTGCCGACGATCTGGCGGGCAATGCGTTGCACGTCGGCCGCATCGGTGATGCGGTGCTTCAGAATAATGAAGCGCGTGCGGATATCCTTGAGCGCCGCCACCTTCTCCTGCAGCTTGAGGACGAACGAATGGGTCCACTTGATATCGGTCCGGCCATCGAGGTCGTAGCCAACCCACGAGGCAATGGTCGCGATCTTCGGTCTGAACTTGTAGGCCCGCTCGCCGAACCCGGCGCCGGCGACGCTATAAAATCCGTTGAGCAACTCTTCGAACGCATCGCGCAGGTTTTGAATGCAGTGCTGGACGGCCTTGTGTTCATATTCGAGCGTAATCGGGTCGTCCGGCCGGTGCGGCAGGCCGATGACCGGCTCGCCCTGCACTTCGCCGGACGCAATTTCCACCATGCGGCGGCTCAAAGCATCGGTCAGCCCAAACGTCGGATGGGCCGTGAACACGATGCCATTGCGGGCCCGGCCCCAGCGCTCCTTGAACTGCGCGAACGCGACGTCGATGTCCTTGTCGTTGCCGACAGTCTTGGAGACGAACTCGGAAAATTCCTTGATGGTCGTTGGATTGTTGACGTAGCCGATCTGCTCTCGGAGCCGCTCGGCGCGGCGCACGCACGCCCGGTCCATCAAGCGGCCGGCCAGTGCTTTGACTTCGTCCATCGTCACTTCGCCCGCTTCCAGCCGGCGCGAGAGATAGAAGGCGACGTTGACAATCGGATTGAGACCCGGCGCATCGGGGATTTGCGACCGCATGGACTTGAGTTCGTCGCGCAACTTGAACTCGTCGAGAGAAACGGACTTCGGGTATGACTTCTCCACGGCGTCTATCCTTTGCGCGTGCACGGCAATCGATTGAGTACCAGCAAACGTCGGACGATCGCCGGCGGCGTCGGGTCCGGGCGAAGACGTGCTCCGCCCGGATTGATAGTCTTGCGATCAAGCGGCCTTGCGGCTCTTCAGGACTGAGGCGATGGTCGAGCCCATCTCCGACGGCGTCGCAGCGATGGTAACGCCGCAGCCCTTCAAGATCTCGACCTTCTCAGCAGCCGATTCGCCAAACGACGACACGATGGCGCCGGCATGACCCATGCGGCGGCCCTTCGGCGCCGAAAGACCAGCGATGTAGGCAACCACCGGCTTTTTCATGTTGGCCTGGGCCCACATGCCGGCTTCGGCTTCCTGCGGTCCGCCGATTTCGCCGATCATCAGAACGGCATCGGTCTCGGGATCATTTTCGAAGTGCTCGAGAATGTCTCTGTGCGACGAACCGTTGATCGGGTCGCCGCCGATGCCGACCGACGTCGAGATGCCGATACCAAGATTCTTGAGCTGTTCGGCGGCTTCGTAACCGAGCGTTCCCGAACGGCCGACGATGCCGATCCGGCCGGGCATGTAAATGTGGCCGGGCATAATACCGAGCATCGACTTGCCGGGCGAGATGGTGCCGGCGCAGTTCGGACCCGTGAGCACCATGCGCTGCTCTCTCTTATAGCGGCGCATGTAACGCTTCACGCGGATCATGTCCTGAGCCGGGATGCCGTCGGTGATGCAGACGCAGTATTTGATACCGGCGTCTGCCGCTTCCATGATCGCGTCGGCCGCGAACGGCGGCGGCACGAACACGATCGAGGCTTCGGCGCTGGTTTCCTGAACCGCGCCCTTCATGGTGTTGAACACCGGGCGGCCAAGATGCGATGAGCCGCCCTTACCGGGCGTCACGCCGCCGACCACGTTGGATCCGTAGTCGATCATTTCCTGAGCGTGGAAGGTTCCGATGCGACCCGTAAAGCCCTGGATCAGGATCGGCGTATTCTCGTTGATGAAGATTGCCATGTAACTGAACTCCTGTTCCCGTTAGGCGGCCTTGGTGGCGGCGACGGCTTTCTGGGCCGCGTCCGCCAGCGTTTCGGCACTGATGACGGTCAGACCGCTGGTATCGATGATGCGGCGGCCTTCCTCGACGTTGGTACCGGCGAGGCGAACCACGATCGGCATCTTGATTTCGAGTTCCTTGACGGCGTCAACGACACCCTTGGCAACCCAGTCGCAGCGGTTGATGCCGGCGAACACGTTGACGAGAATGGTCTTGACGTTCTTGTCGCGCAGCACGGCCTTGAACGACTTGGTCACGCGCTCAGGTGAAGCGCCGCCACCGATGTCGAGGAAGTTGGCCGGTTCGCCGCCGGCAAGCTTGATCATGTCGAGTGTTGCCATGGCGAGACCCGCGCCGTTGACGATGCAGCCGATATCGCCATCAAGGCCGACATAGGCCAGACCGCGATCGGAGGCGTAGGTCTCCCGCGAATCTTCCTGGCTCTTGTCGCGCAACTCCGCGATCTGCGGGCGGCGGAACAGAGCGTTCTCGTCGAAGCTCATCTTGGCATCGAGCGCCACGACGGTCTTCTGCTTGGTGATGACCAGCGGGTTGATTTCAACCATGGTCGCATCGAGGTCGCGGAACGCGCGATAAGCGCCCATAATGGTGCGCTCGAACTTGGCAACGAGATCGGCTTCGACACCCAGACCAAAGGCCACTTCACGGGCCTGGAAGGCCTGCATGCCGACCGCCGGGTCAACCTGCACCTTGATGATCGTGTCGGGCTGACTGTGCGAGATTTCCTCGATGTCCATGCCGCCGGCCGCTGACGCGACAACGACGATGCGCTCGGCGGCGCGGTCCATCACGAAGGAGAGATAGATTTCCTTGTCAATGTCCGAACCTTCTTCGACATAAAGCCGCGACACCAGCTTGCCGGATGGCCCGGTCTGAATGGTGACGAGCTTCTTGCCGAGCATCGATTCAGCGGCACTTTCGATTTCGTTGTCCGTCCGGCACAGTTTGATGCCGCCAGCCTTGCCGCGTGCGCCCGAGTGGATCTGGGCTTTGACGACCCATTTCGATCCGCCGATTTCATTGGCGCGATAGACGGCCTGTTCGGGGCTGTAGGCGAGGCCGCCGCGCGGGATCGCAACACCGAACTTCGACAGTAGTTCCTTGGCTTGGTACTCGTGAATATCCATGATCTGTCCTCCTTAAGGACGCGTCCTGTTACGAACCTTTGCGAGCGGCTTCGTTGGCCGTGATGGCAGCTGCGGTTGCAAGAATATGATTGGCCATCTTTTCAGAGGCCGCGTCGATCATCTTGCCGTCGAGAGACGCGGCACCCTTGCCCTGGGCTTCGGCTTCCTTGAGGGCGACGAGAATGCGCTCAGCCTTGGTCACTTCGGCAGCCGTCGGCGAGAACACTGCGTTAGCCAGTTCGATCTGCGAAGGATGGATCGCCCATTTGCCTTCGATGCCCAGAGCGGCGGCGCGGCGGGCGCCGGCCGTGTAGCCTTCGGGGTCATCGATGCCGCCGAACGGACCGTCGATCGGACGCAGGCCGTAGGCGCGGCAGGCGACCGTCATGCGCGA
>JANORU010000350.1:0-3165 GCA_031415475.1 Hyphomicrobium sp. | reverse complement strand
AACGGCGGGGCCGCGCGACCCCCCCCCCGTCGATGGGGGTGGCCGGGACCCCCAACACGTTGCGTAAGCTATGTCATGGGGGCGCCCCGCGGAGGGGGTGATGGCTCAGAGCTCGCGAGTGGTCACCCCCACCGCGGCGTGCCAAGGATGAGTTAGCGCGCTGCAAATCACTCGTTGATACATTTGCCATGCTGGCCGCGCGCTAACTCATGGCTCGCCGGTCCGCCCCCTTCGAGGGGGCGGTAAGTGAGGTCCTCCCGCTTCGATGGGGGAGGTTGAGCCGCCGCCTAAACCGACTTCTCGCCGACCAGCAGCAACAGCGCGAGACCCGTCGCCGCCATCCACCGCACCGGTGACGGCATCGCCGACAGCATCCGTTTGACGCCCGAGCGAACCACACCGAGATAGACCTTGGCGTAGGCGTGGCCCGTCAACGTCATCGGCAAGGCCCAGTCGTGGACAGCGACGGATTGATCGGCCCAGTCGAGCTTGTAGCCATCACCGGGGGCGAGCAGATCGTAGACCGCCAAGCCGCGATCGCACGCCCGTTTGATGCTGTCTTCCATCAGCAGAGCGCCGGCGGCGGCCTTTTCGAATTTCAGATTGTAGGCGATGACATGGATCGCCGAGCGGTCCTTGCAGGAGACGGACAGCTCAAGCGCTGCAATCTCGCCGTTGACCTTGATGGTTGCCATTTCGCAGCCCGCCGGCCGCACGGCGGCAGCACAGGCGTCGCGGAAGAAGGCGGTCGTGCGGGCATCGTTGAGAGCGGGAGAGACCAGTCCGCGCGCGTTCAACCAGGCGCGCTTCAAGGTCATGGCGACGCTCGCCAGTTCGCGTGCGTCCACGCCGTGATCGCGGCGTTCGAGTTCAACGGTGCCCAGGTCATCAAGGCGGCGGCGCTGACGGCGGCGATTGCGGCGCGCCGAACCTGAATAGCGCTGTTCGTAGGCGGCGAAGTCCTTGGACCCGGCAAAATCGAGATAGGGGGCGAGCTGGCTTTCGGTTGTCGCCGCGCCCAGTTCGGTCATCAGAGGGGCGATCACGGCGTCGGCGCGGACCTTGCGGATGCGAACAAGATCAACCGAAGTCGCGCTCAGCGCGACGTCGAGCGCGGCCTTGAGATCGTCCAACGACACCGTGTCTGTATCGGCAATCACGTCGCCGTACTGGCTGACGGGATCGCCCATGAAGGTCAGCTTGGCGACACCGTGAGATCTGGCAACCAGGAACGGGCAGATCAGCACCAATCGGCCGTTGTGCCGGCCGGTGACAATCGCGAGCTGGTCGCCCGGCGCTCCGTTGTTGCACAAGAAATGGTTCGCCCAGTGCCAGAGCCAATTGAAGGTCTGGAACATCTGCGTCGAGCGGCCGGACGTTTCGAACAGCGCGTTCCATTCCGGCTCAAGGGCATCGAACCCGGCGCGATCCGAAATGAGACGGAAGTTGAGCCGTGACAGCGCGCCAGAGGGTCTTATCGTCTCGCCAATGACCGCGCGGCCGAGTGCCAGAGTCGCGGTTTCGTTGGGTTCCGGAGCAGACTTGAGTGCGGCGGCGGCAGACATGGCGACCCTCGAACGATGGCGTCAGACACCATCCGTCGAGCAAGCGACATGCCAGTTTAGATTAATAAACAAAGTTTAAACGCGCGTGCCGCTGAACGCGTCGTGGCGTGAGGCTCAGCGGCCGGCCTTGTGTTCCTGCGCATCCCACCAATCGCTGGTGCCGAACTTGCCGCCATCCGAGCCATTGCCGTCGCCGACCGCATCAAACAGGCCCGGCTCGGCGGCCGCCACCTTGCGCGGCGCCGGCGTGTAGTCGCCAGCAAGATGCTTGTTGAGCTGCTCCTTGATGTCGGCGGTCCGGGTCGCGCTGCAATAGTTGGGCTCGGCGCCAACCGCTTTTTGCACGCCGCCGAACGCCGTGTCGTAGATCTTCTCGAGATTGCCGGTGCCGGCCGGATTGGAGGCCGCCTCAGCGCTCAAGTAATTGGTGCGCAGGCGAACGGGGTCGAAATTATAGCCGCATTTGACGGCGCGGGCGGCTGTTGAGCCGACCCCGAAGGCGCGCGCGGTTGGATCGTTGACCGGCTGGGCAGCAGCCTTGGCCGCTTCGGCATCGCCGCCGCCGAACAGGGAGCCGGTACTGAGGCCACCACCACCCGAACAGCCTGCCGCGCCGAACGTAGCGGTGGCGAGGGCGACAATGGCAAGACGATTGCGGACCATGAGTGGTCTCCGATTCCCAGAATTCAATGTGCACGAATAGCCGGAACCGCACCCGCTGGTCAACGAACGCGGGCCACTGTTGCCGTTAATTCGCAACTATTCCGGGGAGTCTCAAGGGAGTCCGGGGCCAAAGTTAGGCAGACGTCAGCGCAGCAGCGCGCGAATGGCGTTATCGAGCCCGGCCAGCGTCAGCGGGTACATCCGCCCGCCCAAAAGCCGCCGCATGAGGCCAATGGACGGCGTCCAGTCCCAATGCTCCTCAGGCACCGGGTTTAACCACACACACTGAGGATAAGTGTCGGCGACCCGCGTCATCCACGTGGCGCCCGCCTCCGGGTTCATATGCTCGACCGCGCCGCCCGCCCGCGTAATCTCATACGGGCTCATCGACGCGTCGCCGACAAAGATCACCTTGTAGTCGGACGGGTAGGTGTGCAGCACCTCGAACGTCGGTGTCTTGTCGGTCCAGCGGCGAACATTGTCGCGCCACACGTCCTCATACAGGCAGTTGTGGAAGTAGTAGTACTCGAGGTGCTTGAACTCGCTGCGCGCGGCCGAGAACAATTCTTCGACCGATTTAATGTGCCAGTCCATCGACCCGCCGGCGTCGAAGAACATCAAAACCTTGATGGCGTTGCGCCGCTCGGGCCGCATGTGAATATCGAGATAGCCGCGCTCGGCCGTGCCGCGGATGGTGCCGTCGAGATCGAATTCTTCGGCAGCACCTGAGCGCGCGAACTGGCGCAGGCGGCGCAGCGCGATCTTGATATTGCGCGTGCCGATTTCGACGTCGTCGGCGAGGTCCTTGAATTCGCGCTTGTCCCAGACTTTGATCGCGCGGCGGTGGCGGCTTTCCGCTTGCCCAATGCGGATGCCCTCCGGATTGTAGCCATAGGCGCCGAAGGCCGACGTGCCGCCGGTGCCGATCCACTTGTTG
>JANORU010000349.1:0-1841 GCA_031415475.1 Hyphomicrobium sp. | reverse complement strand
GCGAAATTACACCCGCAACTTCCCGCCCTGCACCTGATACAGCACCAGCGCCGTTGCCACCGCCAGATTCAAGCTGTCGAGATCGCCAGCCATCGGAATTTTGACGAGCTTGGTGCAGGCGCGCGTCAGGCTGTCGGACAGGCCCGGGCCTTCGCTGCCCATAATGAGCATGACCGGGCCCTGAAAGCTGGCCTTGCGAAAATCCTCTTTGGCCGAGAGATGCGTGCCAGCGACATCGCCCGGCCAGCCCGAGCGCCATGCCAGAAATTCTTCGCGGCTCATCTTGATCAGCGGCACAGCGAAGATCGAGCCCATGGTGGCGCGGACTGTTTCGTGGGCATAGGCGTCGCAGCAGTTGCCGGCGAGCACGATGCCGGCGACGCCGCTCGCATCGGCGGTCCGGATGATGGTGCCGAGGTTGCCGGGATCGCGCACCTCTTCGAGCACCAGCCAGCACGCATCTTTGGCAACTGACGCCGGTGCGGGTGCGGTTGCCCAGCGCTGCTTGAAGACGGCGAGCAGGGTTTGCGGATTATCCTTCGACGACAGCTTTTCGAGAACTTGGGGCGAGACTTCGAGCACCTCGATGCCGCGCGCGAGGGCTTTGTCGATAATCTCTTTATAAACGCCGCTGGTTGCCGTGCCGGTCTGAAAAACGAGAGTCTCGGGCGCGAGGTCGTGCTGTTCAGCCGTCAGGATCAGCGTGGCGCCCTCGGCAACAAACAGCCCGGTCTCCTTGCGCTCCTTGCGCATCTCAAGCGCGCGGATCGCCTTGACGCGATCATTGGTGAGCGAGGCGATGAACTTCGGCGCGGTCATTGGGCGCCTTTCCAGCGAACGAAGAGAGAGGCCGGCACGCGCGGGCCACTTTCGGCGGCGATCACCAGCTCGCCGGTTTGATAGCTGCCGCCTCTTTCACGCAGCGTGTCGCGCAACAGCTGATCGAAGGACAGCGCGGAGGCGCGGATGGCGTAGACGGTCAACACCATTGCCGATTGGGATGGGGCGAGAAGTTTTCCAAGATCGCCGAGCAGCGCGGGGAGATGCGTGAACAAATCCCACACCTCGCCCTCGGGGCCACGGCCGAACTTGGGCGGATCGACCAGGAGCATGTGATACGTTTTTCCGCGCCTAACTTCGCGGGCTGCGAACTTGGCGGCATCGTCGACGATCCAGCGGATTTTGGCGGCGTCGAGTTTCGAGGCCGCCTGATTTTCGCGGCCCCAGGTGATCGCCTTCTTCGAGGCATCGACGTGAGTGACCTCTGCACCCGCCGCCGCCGCGAGCAAAGAGGCGGCACCTGTATAGCCGAACAGATTGAGCACGCGCGGCGGCTCGCCTCTGATGCTTGCGAGGTGATCCAGCATCCACTGCCAGTGCGGCAGCTGCTCGGGGAACAGGCCCAGGTGCCACAGGCCGGACAGTTTGCAGAGCATGGTGATGTGATCGGCGGGGGGCACCCCAACCGGTACCTTCACCGGCCAGCTTTCTGGAACGGGTTTATCGACCCGCCACTTGCCCTTCTCGTCGTCCTCGCCGGAGGCTGAGAACACGGCGTGCGCTTTGCCCCAGTCGGCTTTGGCAAGGCGCGGCTGCCACAGCGCCTGCGGCTCGGGACGGTCAACGACAATCGACCCGAAGCGCTCAAGCTTGCGCCCGCCGCCGCTGTCCAACAGCGCGTAGCCCTCGAAGCTGTTGGCTTCGACCACGTCGATACGACTGGGAAGATGGCTCTTGTCGGCAGGCGGCATGCTGGGCTGGTGTCGTTCGATGTTGATTGGGTCTGGATCGCCTACCACATGGAACCCTGCGCGTCTTGGCGTCTCACACGTTTTGTCAAC
>JANORU010000348.1:0-2314 GCA_031415475.1 Hyphomicrobium sp. | reverse complement strand
TCGGCGTTTTCAGCTCTGTTGGCCGAGCTAACGGTGACGCCGTTCGAGCGGGTGCAAGCGGTCGCGTCGGCCGTCACAGGCAAAACCGTGGTCTTCACCGGAACGCTTGAAAAGCTGTCGCGCACCGAAGCTAAGGCGCAGGCCGAACGGCTTGGCGCAAAAGTTGCGGGCTCGGTCTCCAACAAAACAGACTATGTGATCGCTGGCTCGGATGCGGGCTCGAAACTTAAGAAGGCCCGCGAGCTGGGCGTGGCGGTGCTGACAGAGGACGAGTGGATCGCGCTAATCGGCGGGTAAAGCCCGAGTGCGTTCGGAAGCGTGGGTCGCGGTTTTTTCCGATAAGACGTACAATCAAGTGAAACGGGGCGCCTTGGTGAGGCGCCCCGTTTTTTTTGCTACTGAAGGCTTGGGCCTTTGTCACCGCCACCTGCCGGCGGCTTTCCGTCACCCATCGGCGGGCGGGGATGGCGCGGGAAGCTGGGTCCGATTGAAGGGCCGGTCCCGACCGGGCCGTCGTTCGACACGTCATCGCTCGTAGCAACCTTGTCGCGATAGCGGCGGATGTAATCATCGGCGACATCCATCCATTTGCGCTTCTTTTTCGTCGTCAGGATCGGTTTGTCATCGTCGTCACCGTTGCGCACGACTTTCGGCGTCTTGGGCAGCTTGACCGGCGTGACGACGACCTTGGCCGGCTTGTCCTCGTTGATCACAACCTTCGGCTTTCTGGACTTCAAGGGCTTGACCGTCGCCACCGGAGTTTCATCCGTCGCAGACTGGGATGCGCTGGCCGTCTTGATCTTTTCAGACTTCGGCTTTTCCGCCTTGCGCACCGGCTTGGCCATAATGGCATCACGCGACAACGCCTTGCCGCCATCGATGGTCGTGCCGCCGCCGACAAACGGATAGGCGGTGTCGAACTTGGTCTTTTGCTGGCCGTTGAGGCTCGCCCAGCGGAACGGCACGCCGATATCGCCGGCATCGTTGATCAGAAGCAGCTTGCCCGGCTCATCCAGCACGCGGCAGGTGCCACGCAGGTTGCACGCCTTGATGCCGCCTTCGTGCAGCAGAACCCAGGTCGCACCCGTGTCTTCGACAAAGACGTCAAAGACCGTACCTCGGACCGTGATCGAGGCCGCCGGCAGCTTGATCGAGTATGAGCTCTTGGAGGCCACACCGGTGACCCAGCGGAACGCACCCTTGATCATATTGACCGAGATGCTGCCCGACTTGGCGTTGGCATCGTAGACAAACTTGTCGAGCGTCATGCGCGCGCCCGGCCCAAGGGCCAGTTTGGTGTCGTCCTTGAACTGGAATTCGCTTTTCGCATCGAGCGCGACTTCGACGACTTCGTTCTGGCGAACGCTGTCGCCGAGCACGAGATTGCGCTTTTCGGTTTCGTACTGAGCGGTCACAACGTTGACCACCGCGAGCGTCGACCCGATCGGGTCGGACAGCGGTCCGGCGTTGGCGCTCGTGCTGGCGGCAAGCGCCAAGGCACAAATAGGTGCGTAAATCGGCAATGACAGACGGCGCATGCGCGTCCTCCCTTGATCTGACACAAAACATCCGGGCGATAGCCCTGCTGTGCCGCAACGCGCTCGCTGCTCTGCATGAGGCGCAGAGTTGCGAGCCGCTTTGGCCAGTCGATCAGGAGAGTGCCGCAGTGCGCGTGGCGGCGCTGTTCCCGGCGGAACAATGCGCTGCCGCGTTAACCGGCTGTTTTTGAGCCTGTTGCTTTGGGCTCTGCGCGGCTGTCGCGACGTTGGAATTGCAGCTCAAGTTTGCCGTTGCTCAGCTCCGAACATTCGACGCTGGCGACGAACGGGTCGGAAACGGCAATGTCGGCGGCGGTCTTGCAATGTTGGGCGGTTTCCATCGGTTTGACCTCGAAGCTGGCATCGCCGTTCGGCATGGCAAGCGTGACGATCATGACAATGACGGATGGTTCCATGGCGCGATCCTCCTTGAGAGGCAAAAGGACAAAGACTGGACCAGCCCGCCCGCTGGTCCGGATCAACGCAAGACTTGAAAAGATACGCGAACCGGCCCGATTGTTTGCCCCGAATCGTGCCCGGCTCAAGACCTGTTAGGCGCTGTGAAAATGGCCGGAAAAAGAAGCTCTTTGGCTCGCCGCCGGGTTAAGGTGGCGTGATGCGCCGACCCGCCGCGCGGTACCCCGTCCCGCCTCATGTTATGCGCCTGAAGGTCAAATCACGCCAAGCTGGACCCATCCGATGACCAAGACCCGCACCGAGACCGACACCTTTGGCCCGATCGAAGTCGCCGCCGACCGCTACTGGGGCGCGCAGGC
>JANORU010000347.1:0-2287 GCA_031415475.1 Hyphomicrobium sp. | reverse complement strand
GCGAAGCCTCAGAAGCCGCCCAAACGATCGGCGATATCGCGCAGGTCTGGATGAACAATCCAGTACGGATGGCCGCCGCACAGACCGAACTGCTGACGAGTTACGCCGAGCTGTGGAATAACACCATGCGCCGGATGATGGGCGAGCCGGTGGCGCCTCTTGTCGAGCCTGCTTCGAATGACGGCCGCTTCCGCGATGCCGAATGGAACGAGAACCCGTATTTCGATTTCTGGAAGCAGGCCTATCTCATCGCCACCAACTGGGCGGAGAAGACGCTGGCACAAACCGAAGGCCTCGATGAGGAGAGCCGGCACAAGGCCGAATTCTACTTCCGGCAGGTGACGAGCGCGCTGTCACCTTCGAATTTCCCGGTGACCAACCCCGAGGTGCTGCGCTCGACCTTCTCGCAGAATGGCCGCAACCTGATCGAGGGCATGACGCAGTTCACCGAAGACATGAAAGGCTCTGGCGATCTGTTGAAGATCAGCCAGACCGATACCACGGCGTTCGAGGTCGGCCGGAACCTCGCCATGACCCCCGGCAAGATCGTGTTCCAGAACGAGGTCTTCCAACTCATTCAATACGCGCCGACGACCGAGAAGGTGCGCGAGACGCCAATCCTGATGGTCCCGCCGTGGATCAACAAATTCTATGTGCTCGACCTGACGCCGGCCAAGAGTTTCATCAAATATGTCGTCGACCAGGGGTTCACAGTGTTCGTGGTGTCGTGGGTCAATCCCGATGAGCGGCTGGCGCACAAGACCTTCGAAGATTATATGCGCGAAGGACTGCTGACGGCCGCCGATGCCGTCAAGCGGGAAACCAATGTCGATCAGATCAACGTTCTGGGCTATTGCGTCGGTGGCACGCTGGTCGGCACGACACTCGCCTGGCTCGCGGCGCGGGGAGAGGCTCCGTTCCGGTCAGTCACCTTCCTGACGACCCAGGTCGATTTCACCAAAGCCGGCGATTTGCTACTGTTTACGACCGACAGTCAGCTCAAATCGCTCGAAGAGGTCATGAACGAACGCGGCTACCTCGACGGGTCGCGGATGGCCAACGTCTTCAACATGATGCGGCCGCGGGACCTGATCTGGCCGTACATCGTCAATAATTACCTGCTCGGCAAACGCCCATTCCCGTTCGATCTGCTGTACTGGAACCAGGATTCGACGCGCATGACGGCGGCCAATCACGCCTTCTACTTGCGTGAATTTTACAATGCGAACCGGCTCGCCAAGGGGGAAATGGAAATCGGCGGGCTGCGGCTCGACCTCTCGAAAGTGACCGTGCCGATTTACGAACTGGCCACCCGCGACGACCACATCGCGCCGGCAGAATCCGTATTCCGCGGCGCCAAGCTGTTTGCCGGTCCCGTCGAATTCGTGCTGGCCGGCTCGGGTCACATTGCCGGCGTCATCAATCCGCCCGACAAGCTCAAATACCAGTTCTGGACCAGCGGCAGCCTTGGCAGCGCCGGCTTAGAGGATTGGTTTAAGTCCGCCAAGGAGACACCCGGATCGTGGTGGCCGCATTGGATCAAGTGGCTGACCAAAAGCGCGGGTGGGTGGACCCTGCCGCGTGAGCCGGGCGAAACCTTGGGCACCATTGAAGATGCCCCCGGGTCGTTTGTGAAAACAGTTCATTGAGCCGCGTTTCAAATTGAGACGTCGTCAGCATCCACCATCGCGGGATTTAGTTGCCGTTGGCCAATTGCCAGGCGCTCTACAGTAGTTGTTAGAGTTATTCCGTTATTTTGAAGTGTCCTTTGCCCAATTGGCGTGGGACGAAAACCTGAATTTTAGAGATTGACCGTGTTCACTCCCGGCACCATTCCAGCGGCCCAGATCGAGGACAACGCGATCCTGACGCGGATCTTTGCCCGTCTGCCGGCGCACATGCGCGATACCTTCACGCCGGATCAAGTTGTGGCATTGGCGCAGGCGACATTCGAGAAGCCGACACCGCACGCCGTTGCTATTCGCAAAATCATCCCGTTCTTTGGCGGGCCCTATTATCTGGCCGTGTTTGCCGGCCGGGATCGCCGGTCGAAAATGGCGGCGGCCGGTTACGCAGCGCCTCGCAAGGCGAAACTCGGGAAAGTGGGGCTTGCGCTGTTGGCCCTGCTGTTCGCTGCCGGTTTGTTCGGCCTTGGCACGACCGGTATGAACCTGACAAAGTCGCTCGCCGCGAAGTACGGCTTCGATTATGGCCATCACACCAGCTAAACTAGGCCGTGGACTCAATTGATCGCATCCAAATCCTCACCGCCGCAAGCTGGATGAAG
>JANORU010000346.1:0-4279 GCA_031415475.1 Hyphomicrobium sp. | reverse complement strand
GAGTTCAACCTCTCGGAGACGGTGTTCGTACTGCCGGCTGAAAATCCGGCCCACTCGGCGCGCATGCGAATTTTCACGCCTCTCAAGGAAATACCGTTTGCCGGTCACCCGACGGTTGGCACGGCAGCTCTGTTGGCTGAGCTGCGTTTGCATAGCGCGGGCGCTGAACAAGACGCGCTTGTCGTGCTCGAGCAAACGTGTGGTACACTGAGGGTCGGTGTTCGCATCCGCCCCGGTCATGCGCCTTATGCCGACTTTGACGCGCCGCGCTTGCCCGCAGAAGCCGGCGTGCTGCCCCCGATCGATAAGTTAGCGGCGAGCGTCAGTCTCATCCCGAGCGAGATCGGTTTTGAAAATCATCGGCCCGTATGCTTCGCGGCCGGCAACGCCTTCGCCTTCGTGCCGGTCGCCTCGATGGAGGCCATCGCCCGCGCCCACATCAATGGCGGCCGCTGGGATGAAGCGTTCGAAGACCAGGGGCTTCTCGGCGCCTATCTCTATACCCGCCAGACCGTCCACAACACGTCGGCCTTTCACGCCCGCATGTTTGCTCCGCGAATTGGGGTTCCGGAGGACCCAGCGACCGGCTCGGCGGCGGTCTGTTTCGCCGGTGCGCTCCATAAATTCGATGGTCTGCCGGACGGCAGCCACCGCCGTATCATCGAGCAGGGGTTCGAAATGCAGCGGCCGAGCTACATCTCTCTCAGCCTGACGGTTGAAGGTGGCGGGCTGACCAACGTCCGCATTGGCGGCCATGCCGTGCGGGTTGCCGAGGGCACTTTGACCGTGTGACGGCCTGCTGCCCCAGACCCCCTTGCTTTTTGGTAACGGCTTTGGCTTATTCTGAGGGTCAACTTCGCATTTGCGAGACGCTGGGTTATGGCCGTGCTGTTTGACCGCCTGATCGACTTGCGCGCTTCGGAAGCCAAACTTCCGGGCCGGCGGTCGCGTGCGGTCCGCCGCCCACTCCGTCTGCTGGCACTCCTCCTTACCGGCCCCTGAGCCGAGACGCCTTGCGGACAATGGTCTGCAGCTGGCCCAGGGGACACACTCTTCCGAGCTTCAGGGTTGAACATTGGCGCGCCCCACGCGTGTGCGCGAAAGCCTCAAAGGACCGACGTCCATGACCACGACAGCAACGAGCCCGGCCGACCGGGTCGTGATTTTCGACACCACCTTGCGCGATGGCGAGCAGTGCCCTGGCGCAACCATGACGTTTGAGGAAAAGCTCGAAGTGGCCGACTGCCTCGACGCGATGGGTGTCGACATTATCGAAGCCGGTTTCCCAATTGCCTCCGAGGGTGATTTCGAAGCCGTATCGGCGATCGCCAAGCGCGTCGAGACCGCGACGATCGCCGGCCTCGCCCGCGCCATCAACGCCGACATCGACCGGGCCGGTGAAGCCGTGCGTCATGCCAAGCGCGGGCGCATTCACACGTTCGTATCAACCTCGCCCATCCATCTCGCCCATCAGATGCGCAAGACCGAGGCGGAGGTGCTGGAGATCATTGCCGCAACCGTCGCGCGGGCGCGCAACTTGATCGATGATGTGGAATGGTCGGCGATGGACGCCACCCGCACGCCGATCGATTATCTCTGCCAGTGCGTCGACGCAGCGATCAAGGCCGGCGCGACGACCATTAATCTGCCCGATACCGTCGGTTACGCCACGCCGCAGGAATATTACGACATGTTCCGGCAAGTGCGCGAGCGCGTCGCTAATTCGGACAAGGCGGTCTTTTCAACCCATTGCCACAACGATTTGGGGCTCGCGGTTGCCAACTCGCTCGCCGCTCTGGCGGCCGGCGCGCGTCAGATCGAATGCACCATCAATGGCATTGGCGAGCGGGCCGGCAACGCCGCGCTCGAAGAAATCGTGATGGCCATCAAGACCCGCAGTGATGTGTTGCCTTATGAGACGCGGATCGAGAGCACTATGCTGTCACGCGCCTCCAAACTTGTGTCGGCGGTGACCAATTTCCCGGTCCAGTACAACAAGGCGATTGTCGGCCGCAATGCGTTCGCGCACGAGAGCGGCATTCACCAGGACGGACTGCTCAAGTACCAGCAAACTTACGAGATCATGCGGCCCGAAACCGTCGGCGTCGCCAAGACGTCGCTCGTCATGGGTAAGCACTCGGGCCGCAATGCGTTCCGTTCAAAGCTCAAGGATTTGGGTTTTGACCTTGGAGACAACGCGCTCGAGGATGCCTTCACCCGCTTCAAGGCGCTGGCCGACCGCAAGAAGCACGTCTACGACGAGGACATCGAGGCGCTGGTCGACCAGGGCATTGCCCACATGCACGACCGTATCAAGGTGACCGGCTTGACGGTCATCGCTGGTACAGTCGGCCCGCAATCGGCCACCTTGACGCTCGACATCGACGGCGCGCCGCACACCGTCCAGTCGCAGGGCAACGGGCCTGTCGATGCAACATTTAACGCGATCAAGCTGCTCGTGCCGCACACCGCGCGGCTCGAACTCTATCAGGTGCATGCCGTCACCGAAGGTACCGATGCCCAGGCGGAAGTCTCTGTCCGACTCGAAGAAGAGGGCCGGGTGGTGACGGGCCGAGGTGCCGATACCGACACGATGGTGGCCTCTGCCCGGGCGTACGTGGCGGCACTCGGGAAACTGATGGTCAAACGGCAAAAGACCGCTCAAGCCCAACAAGTTGGCTAATTCGTCCGCCAACGGTCAGCGTGGCGGGCTCTGCCACCCTTTCGCCGTGCCGAAGGGTAAACATTGCCCGCTAACCTTGGTAACCTACCGCCGCTGGCCCCCGTCTGTTTCGAAGGGTAGACATCAGGACGAACCCTGATCGTCAGCCTGAGACGAAAGGGTTAGCCCACGGCACGGGAGTTGCTAGTGTCCCGAATCCGAAGTTCGCACACCCTTCGCGGCAGGCACCGGTGCGAACTTTGGATTCATAAGGGACACTAGTATTATTGGCTTGCTAGTGTGGCTTTGGTTCAGAAGTTCCCTTGCCGACGTGCCGCAAGTGTAGGGGAACTTCTGAACCGCCACACTAGTCTGGGCTGCGGGGGAGCCCGTTTACAGTTTGTTTGCCATGCGTGGCGCGTCAGGGCTGGATCGAATGTCATGCGTTTGGGTGTAACTAGCCCATTTTCGGAAGATATCGCCATCGATCTCGGCACGGCGAACACTCTCGTCCATGTCAAGGGGCGGGGGATTGTGATCGACGAGCCGTCGGTCGTCGCAGTCCGCAACGGGCCGGGTACGCGCGAAGTTCTGGCCGTCGGCCAAAAAGCCAAGCTGATGCTCGGCCGGACGCCGGACACGATTACCACCATCCGGCCGCTGCGCGACGGCGTGATTGCAGATTTTGTCGCAACATCCGAAATGCTGCGTGAATTCATCAAGCGCACGCGCACCATGCTTGGCTTTCGCCGGCCGCGCATTTTGATCTGCGTTCCGGCAAGTGCCACGCCCGTAGAACGGCGCGCAGTCTACGAGACGGCGATCTCGGCCGGTGCGGGTCGCGTTTATATCGTCGAAGAACCGATCGCCGCCGCCATCGGCGCCGGCTTGCCAATCGACGATCCGGCGGGATCGATGGTCGTCGATATCGGCGGCGGGACAACCGATATCGCTGTGCTGTCGCTTGGCGGCGTGATCGAGGCCCGCTCGGTCCGTGTCGCCGGCAATGCTATGGATGAAGCCATCATCCGTTACATCCGCCGTCAGCACCAATTGCTGATTGGCGAGGCCAACGCCGAGCGTATCAAGATCGAAGCCGGATCAGCTTCGACAGCCATGAACGGCCATGCGAGCGAAATCCACATTCGTGGCCGCGATCTAAGGCTCGGCCGTCCAAAAAGCATCGTGCTTATTCCTCAGCATATCGCCGAAGCGCTCGATCAGCCGATCGATGCCATCGCCGAGTTCATCGAACGCACGCTGGAAGAACTGCCGCCCGAAGTCGCAACCGACATCGCCGAGCGCGGCGTTTATCTGACTGGCGGCGGCGCCATGCTGCACAAGATCGATTCCGAGCTTGAACGCCGCGTCGGCGTGCCGTTCGTCGTGCCGGAAAATCCAATGCACTGCGTCATCCGCGGCTCGGCTGCCATTCTCGACGATCTCGATCGCCGGCAACATCTCCTGATCCGTCCCTGACGACCCGACGCGCACAACCTGACGATAGGATAACGGCCAGACCCATGCGGTACGTCGGTTATGAGCAGATGAGGAATGTGCGGACCCTGCCGGGAGTGCCGCAGCGGCGCCCGGCCGGATTGGCGCTGCTTGTCCTGA
>JANORU010000345.1:0-3396 GCA_031415475.1 Hyphomicrobium sp. | reverse complement strand
TGGGCTTCCCAAAGTACCAGCGCATTCGGTTCGGACAGCGAGTATCCGTATTCGAAGCCGAGCACCGCCTCCTCCGACAGCATCGAATTGATGACTTCGAAGCGCGCCTGATCGGGTGACACGAATTTCAACGGCGTGTAGCGGCGTTCGGTTTCCTGGTCGATCAGGACCGAATGGCGCTGAGAAAAGGTGCCCCGCTCGCTGTCCTGGCCGGATAAGCGAACAGGAAAGCGGTCTTTCACGAGCGTTGCGAATGCTAAGTGCTCGGCCATCGACCAGTCGATGCCTTCGCCGCTCTCGATCATTTCGCGGCGCTTGTCGATCAACTTCACGACCGTCTTGTGAGCATGAAGATCAGTTGGCAGCGAAGTGAGGCGAAGGCCGATTTCGCGCAGCGTCTCGATCTTCACGCCGGTATCGCCGCGCCGTTCCTCGTCTTCCGCAAAGCCGACTCCCGACCATCGGCCATCAAGCCAATCGGCTTTGTTGGGCTTGTAGCTTTCGGCAACGGCCATTTCTTCTTCGAGGTGGGCGCGGAATGTCGCCCGCATGGCGTCAACTTCGCCTGGCGCAATAACCGCCTCTTCGACCAGCCGCTTGCTGTACGTCTCGACAACAGTCGGGTGGGCCTTGATCTTCTTGTACATCAGCGGCTGGGTGAACAGCGGCTCGTCGGCTTCGTTGTGGCCGAACCGGCGATAGCAGAACATGTCGACGATGACCGGCTTCTGGAACCGCTGCCGGAATTCGATGGCAATCTTGGCGCAGTGCACGACAGCTTCGGGATCGTCGCCATTGACGTGCAGGATCGGCGCTTCGATCATGCGCGCGACATCGGAACAATAGGGCGATGAGCGCGAGTAGCGCGGATTGGTGGTGAAGCCGATCTGATTGTTGATGACGAAGTGGATCGAGCCGCCGGTGCGGTGGCCCTTGAGGCCGGACATGGCGAAGCATTCGGCCACCACCCCCTGACCTGCGAACGCGGCGTCGCCGTGGATGAGCAGCGGTAAAACCGGCGTCCGCTCGCCCGGCTCGCAGCCATGCTGATCCTGCTTGGCGCGCACCTTGCCGAGCACCACCGGATCGACGATCTCGAGATGCGAGGGATTGGCGGTGAGCGATAGATGCACGCGGTTGCCGTCGAACGCGCGGTCAGACGAAGCACCGAGATGGTATTTCACGTCGCCCGAGCCTTCGACATCGTCAGGCTTGAATGACCCGCCTTTGAATTCGTTGAACATCGCCCGGAACGGCTTGCTCATAACGTTGCCGAGCACGTTGAGCCGGCCGCGATGGGCCATGCCAAGCACGATTTCTTTGACGCCGAGCTGGCCACCGCGCTTGATGATCTGTTCCAGCGCCGGGATCATGGCTTCGGCGCCATCGAGGCCGAAGCGCTTGGTGCCGGTGTATTTGACGTCGCAGAATTTTTCGAATAGCTCCGCCTGAACAAGCTTGTTCAGGATTGCGCGCTTGCCTTCGGGCGTAAACGCGATCGTCTTGCCTTCGCCCTCGACGCGCTCCTGCAGCCACGACTTCTGCGCCGGCGCCGTGATGTGCATGAACTGAAAGCCGATCTTGCGGCAGTAGGTGCGGCGCAAAACCGACAGGATCTGACGGACGGTCGCGGTTTCGAGCCCCAGATAGCGATCGAGAAACACCGGACGGTCGAGATCGGCTTCGGTGAAGCCATAGGTCTCGGCGCGCAATTCCTTGTGCACGCTGCGCTCGGCAAGCCCTAGTGGATCAAGGTCAGCTGCAAGATGGCCCATGACGCGATAGGCGCGGATCATCATCAGGGCGCGAATGCTGTCCTGCGTGGCGCGCAGTGACGCGGCCGGCGACAATTCGAAGCCACTCGATTGAGCGCGCGCCTGGATGGTCGTTCGAATGCGTTGTTCGGCGCCGCCATAGTCACCGGTCAGCGCGTCGATCAATTCACTGCGTTGCGTCAACTCGCCGATCGGCACGCCCCACGATGGGCCAGTCGCGGCAGGCGCGGGTTCGGCGTGATCATCGATCAAGCCGGCGTCGCGATCTTCTTTCAGGCTCTCGAAGAAATGCCGCCAGCCGTCCGGCACCGAACCGGGGTTGCGTTCGTATTCGGCCTGCAGATGCTCGACGTACGGCGCGTTCGCTCCGTCGAGAAACGACGTGAGTGCGAAATCTTTGTTGCGTATCTGGCGTGTCATGCGTGACCCCGCGGCGCGCCGGCATTGAAGCCAGCGATGAGTACTCGCACTCCTCGTCACTCCTCCGGCAGCCTGGCCGATGTACCCCGGCGCTTGATCTGCCAACTCTAGATCTAGTACGTGCGACCTATCGTTTTAAGACCTCTTGCAAGGTCGACCCGAGCGACGCCGGGCTGGCCGCCATGGCAATTCCGGCCGCGCGCATGGCCTCGATCTTGTCTTCGGCGCGGCCCTTGCCGCCGGATATGATGGCGCCGGCATGACCCATGCGGCGGCCCGGTGGAGCAGACGCCCCGGCGATAAATCCAGCCATGGGTTTGCTACGGCCCTTCTTGGCTTCGAGTTTCAAATACTCGGCCGCTTCCTCTTCGGCCGAGCCGCCGATCTCACCGATCATAATGATCGACTTGGTTTCGGGGTCGGCGAGGAACAGATCGAGCAAGTCGATGAATTCGGTGCCTTTGACGGGATCGCCGCCAATGCCGACGGCGGTCGTCTGACCGAGACCGACGTCGGTCGTCTGCTTGACGGCTTCATAGGTCAACGTACCCGAGCGCGAGACAATCCCGACCGAGCCCTTCTTGAAGATGTTGCCCGGCATGATGCCGATCTTGCATTCGTTGGGCGTCAGCACGCCCGGGCAGTTGGGACCGATGAGGCGCGACTTCGAGCCGTCGAGCGCGCGCTTGACGCGCACCATGTCCATCACCGGAATGCCTTCGGTGATGCAGATAATAAGCGGGATCTCGGCGTCGATGGCTTCGAGAATGGCGTCGGCCGCGAACGGCGGCGGTACGTAGACGGCCGAGGCATTGGCGCCGGTCTTGGATTTCGCTTCGAGGACCGAATCAAACAGCGGCACGTCGGCGAGTTCGGCGTCCGGGTGCTTGGAACCGCCCTTGCCGGGCGTCACGCCACCGACAATCAGGGTGCCATAGGCCTTGGCCTGTTTGGTGTGAAACGTCCCCTGACTGCCGGTCAGCCCCTGGCAAATCACTTTGGTGGTCTTGTCGACGAGAATGGCCATGGATGCCCTGGGGAGATTTGGAAGCGCGTGCCGGAACCGAATGAGCCGCGAGCAGCGCGAACTGGCGCGCTTGGGGGTGTTACAGGCCCTGTTCTAGCATCATTTTGCACTGCAGCAAGGGCGACGAAGGTGGTGTAATACTGGCTATCGGAACGGATTGATGACTTTGAGCGT
>JANORU010000344.1:0-6206 GCA_031415475.1 Hyphomicrobium sp. | reverse complement strand
GGCCGCTGCCGCAGACTGGCGAAAGACTTCGAGAACCTCGCCCGCTCGCATTCCGCCTTCGTCATCCTCGCCATGATCCGCATCATGCTGAGGCGGATTGTAAGGGCCAGAGAAAAATCATAAATGTGCCGGACGGACTCTGAGACCAACAGAAACGGATCGCTATGGCATTTGGTTATCTGGTGCTTGCGATCGTGCTCGCTGTGACGCTGAACGCCCAAAATCGCTGGCTTCGCGCCGCCGGCACAGCGTTGGCCGCGCTGTCCTTGATCATGATCGTCATTTCGATTTTGCTTGCCGACTTTGACGGCACGTTCGCGGCTATTCCGCAAACCGCTCCGTTGATTGACCGGCTTACTCCGGCGATCCTCAACAGTCAGGCGGCGCTGGCCGGCGTCGGAATCGCATTTTTGCTGTGGTCGGCGTGGCAGCAGGCGCGTCGCCCGGTTGAGACCACACTGCCCCCCGGCAACACGGAGGCGGCTTACGGCCGGGTCTCGCGGTACCTTCACTGGGGGATCGCGGTGATGATGCTCTGCCTCATTCCGATTGGGCTGTTCATGGCGATCCTGCCTGCGGCACATCCCGAGCGCGCGAGCTTTGTGGCAGCCCATCAAGCGCTGGGGCTGACCGTGCTCGGACTGGCCGTGGTTCGGATTGGGTGGTTTGCGGTCAGTCCGTCGCCACGTCCTGCGTCGGATCTGGCGGTGTGGGAGGTGCGTGCCGCCCGAGCGGTGCGCATCGCTCTCTATCTCGCGCTGCTGGCGTTCCCGGTGAGCGGATATATTTTGAGCGCGTCCGAAGACACGGGAATAGATTTTTATGGCTGGGCGCTGCCGGTCGTCGCGCGGCCCAGCGAGGCGGTGACATCAGCCGCCGCGGTGCTGCATAACTGGTGCCTGCCGATCCTGTTTTACGTTGCGATTGGACTGCATGTGGGAGCCGTTCTGAAGCGTCATTTCAGCGAGCGGCGTCACGACGCCGTTCGCCGCATGCTGCGCTGACGAGGGGTGGTGGGGGTGGCGGGCTCCGTCGCAAGCAAGGTTTGCGCCGTACTCACACCCCACACCGTCATGGCCGCGTCCCGCAGGGACGAGCGAAGCGAGCAGGCGGCCACCCACGACAGGTCTCAACAAGTCTTCTGATTGCAGTACACTCAGCCGATCCCGCGGGTGAGAGTCTATGTCATGTCGGCCTTTCAAAGTAAGACACCAGCCGTCTACATCTTGGCGAGCAAACCCAATGGCGTTCTCTATACCGGCGTGACCAGCGAACTCGAACAGCGCGTTGCCGTTCATAAGCAAGATCTTTTGGAAGGGTTCACCAAAAAGTATGGTGTGCACACACTCGTCTACTACGAGATGCACGAAACCATGAACGCCGCGATCGCACGCGAGACGCGGATCAAGAAATGGAAGCGGGCGTGGAAGGTTCGGCTGATCGAGAGCTTGAACCCCGAATGTCGCGATCTGTTCGACGAAACGTGGGGCGCGATCGAAGACGGCCCGGCGGATCTTGAGCGGCGTCGTTGAGGGGGTGCGTTCGCGCGGTTGGCGCGGCGCCCACCACACCACACCACACCACACCGTCATGGCCGCGTCCCGCAGGGACGAGCGAAGCGAGCAGGCGGCCACCCACGGCAACGTGCTGCTTGCTCGGTTTGGCGAGTTGCGGCTCGCTTCCGGATCATATTTTGCACCGCGTTTGCGGAAGCTTGTCGTGGGTGGCCGCCTGTCGCGCGTTCCGCGCGATCGCTACGCTTCCGCTTCGCGACGCGGCCATGACGAAATTTGAGAGTTCCGAGTTTTGTAGCCTGCATGAGCCTCGCCCCCTCGCGAGACGTAATGCGGGCAATGACATCTCGCACCGGCGGCGTTTGTACGTTTTAAAAATCTCAAGACCGTCAGTTGCCCACATGCCCCGCGCTACGCCTCTGCGAGGCTCATGCGGGCGACGTGTACGATGCACAATCCCCACCACCTCGTCATCCTCGCGAAGGCGAGGACCCAGTCAAACTTCAGCAGGACGATTCGAGCGGTACATTACGCTGGTGCCGCGATGGCATTTCAATCCGCGCGAGCCATCGCGTTGAGGTTTGTCTGGGTGGCCGCCTGTCGCGCGTTCCGCGCGATCGCTGCGCTCGCGCTTCGCGACGCGGCCATGACGAAAATTGAGAGTTCCGAGTTCTGTAGCGGGGAATGGCCTCCCGCATGGGCGGCGTCGGTCCGTTCAAAAAATTTCGTGAGCGTCGGTTGCCCCCATGCCCGCATGACGCCTCTGCGAGGCTCATGCGGGCTACGAGCTAGGCATGGATCAATCATCCTGCCGTGTGAGTGTTTCCAGGTCCGCCATTGCGGCCGCGTCGATGGCGCCCGACATATAAGACACGAGGTCGCCTTGGGATGCTTCCGCCGATGCGTTTTGCAGATCTTCTTCGGTCATCCCCTGTTTGGCGCCATCCGCAATGCACGCAGCCGCGAGGCTCTCAGCCGTAGCTGGTTGGTCTTCGGCAGCTACAGTCTGGACGTTCTCGGTGACCCAGGTTTCCAAAAATGAGCGGGCTCGATCACTCATGGCGTCCTCCATGCATTACGCCAAGCATAGCGCTTCGTAGGGTGCGCTAGGTTTGCAAAGCAAACTGTAGCACACCGGTTTCGTTCCGCTTGCGACTGAGTGCGGTGCTGGTCACGCCTCGCGAAGGGCTAGCCTAGCACACCCTACGGAGTCGTGTGTGCAGTTCTGTAGCCCGCATGAGCCTCGCCCTTTTGCGAGGCGTAATGCGGGGACTGGCCTCTCGCACGGGCGGCGTTTGTACGTTTAAAAAAATCTCAAGACCGTAAGTTGCCCCCATGCGCCGCATTACGCCTCTGCGAGGCTCATGCGGGCTACGAGCTGTCGGCGGTGGCCACAACCCCCCAAGGCACCGTCATCCTCGCGAAGGCGAGGACCCAGACAAGCTTCATCGCGGTGACCCGCGCATGATGAAATGAGATCGCGGCAACTCTTAAACGCGCCGCTCCAATCATATTGCTGATATTTGACTGGGTCCTCGCCTTCGCGAGGATGACGAAAATAGTGTGTGCGGTGGGAGTGCGGGCTGCGGGCTAGAACAGACGGCTACCGGCTTCGCTCATCTTCCCAAGCGGTGATCGTTCCTTCTGCGACCCGCCATCCACCTAATACTGACCTATCCTGCAATTCAATTTTCACAAACCACCGGCCATCAACAGCCCGGACAGCTTTGGGGTCTTCGCCGTCTACAGTAGGCAACAGTTCCCACAAGAGCTTGGCCGCCACGTTTGGTGGAAGAACTGAAGTGGCGGGCTTACTTGGCCGCTCTACTTCACTTGCAATTGCGTGAAGGCGTTTGATTTCGGCGGTTGTTTCAATGGATGGGCTTCTCCCTGTTCTCTTATTGATCTGGCTGTAACGAATTTCGGCCGCTTCTTTGCTGACACCGAACTGAAGCTGAATTTCTTGCGCACTTAGTTTCGAGGTCTCCGGAGTTTTTGGGACCAGAAACCCGGCCGCAAAAAACTTTGCCTGGTGCTCGGCATCCTCATAAGCCTTGATATGAGTTGGAGCTATCACCGCGGCACTGCTGCGCGCTCGGAAGCCGCCTTTGTGTTCGAGAATGATGTGCCCCAGCTCATGTGCTAGAGTCATCCTGGCGCGCGGGTCGTTCCGTTGCGCTGCGGCGTAAACCGAATTCTTGACGATGATAATCGGCGGCAAAGACGATGCTCTTGCATCGTCCTTCCCAAGCAAATCGTCGTCGACAACGCGGACTTCCAATCCGGCGCTGATTTTGAACTTTGCGGCGGTAGCCGTGATCAATCCGAGAATGTCTGCCGATGGCTCAGCAAGATTTGCAGCCTCCCGGCAATGTGCAGCCAGCATCTCGATCTCATCGTCCGACCGAGACTTGACCGCCAAAAACTTTTCCCGATCATCGGACATCAGTGACTTCCATGCGCGAACTAACTGCACCCACTGGTTGACCCGCACGTCTCACACTTCAAACACGTCCCGTTCCGGACCATCGTGAAGTTGTGGCATTCGGAGCACGAGGAGCCTTCGTAGCCGCGCAGTTTGGCCTCCGACATGCGCTGCTTGAACAGTTCCGATTTGGTCAGCACGGGCGCGACGGCGGGCGCCGTCTCAGACGCGCGCAGGGTGACGACACTTGTCTCCATCGCCAGCGCGGTGTTGCCGTGGACCAGTGTTTCCGTGCCGTAGAGCCCGGTGACGATCTGCTGTTCGGTGCGAATCTGTTCGCCCGCTGAAGCCGTCGAGGTGGACAAAGTACCCGACGCCGACGCGCTGCCATGCGCGCTGCCACGAATGGACGCGAGACGCAGCGGATTGCCGCGCACGAGGCCCTTCGACACCATTTTTGTGACGCTTTCCGGCAGATGGAGATCGAGCTGCTCGTCGGTCGTGGCGTCCGATGAGCCAAGCCCGGTTTCGCCAACGATTTCGCGCGGGTCGACGTGGGCGAGGTCGTGACGGCCGAGATACGACACCGCCAATTCGCGGAAGATGTAGTCGAGGATCGAGGTCGCGTTCTTGATCGTCTCGTTGCCTTGCACAAGTCCTGCCGGCTCGAAGCGCGTGAAGGTGAAGGCCTCGACATACTCTTCGAGCGGCACGCCATACTGCAGGCCAAGCGAAATGGCGATGGCGAAGTTGTTCATCAACGAGCGGAAGGCGGCGCCTTCCTTGTGCATGTCGATGAAGATCTCGCCGAGCTCGCCACTATCGTATTCGCCGGTGCGCAGGTACACCTTGTGGCCGCCGACGCTGGCTTTTTGCGTGTAGCCCTTGCGCCGGCTCGGCATTTTCTCACGCTCTTGGCTCTTCACATAGACGACGCGCTCGATGATTTTCTCGACAATCCGCTCGGTGACCATGGTGGTCCGCATCGCCATGGCCGCGGTCGTCAACTGCTCGACGGCGTCCGTCGCATCATCCTCGTCGTCGCCGAGAACTTGGGAGTTGAGCGGCTGCGACAGCTTCGAGCCGTCGCGATAGAGCGCATTGGCCTTGAGGGCGAGCTTCCACGACAGCATGTAGGACTGCTTGCAGTCCTCGACCGTCGCGTCGTTCGGCATGTTGATGGTCTTCGAGATGGCACCCGAGATGAACGGCTGCGAGGCGGCCATCATGTGGATGTGGCTGGCGACCGACAGGAAGCGGCGGCCCTTACGGCCGCACGGATTGGCGCAATCGAAGACGGCCAAGTGCTCGTCTTTGAGGAACGGCGCGCCTTCGAGCGTCATGGCTCCGCAGACGTGCTCGTTGGCCGCCTCGACGTCTTTTTTCGAGAAGCCAAGATGGGCGAAGATGTCGAATGCCGGATCGGCGAGCTTGTCGGCCGGAACTTTGAGCGTGTCGATCAGGAACTGGTCGCCGAGCGTCCAGCGATTGAACACGAACTTGATGTCGAAGGCGGCGGCGAGGCTGCCCTCGATCTTGGCGAGCGCTTCGTCGGTGAAGCCCTTGGCCTGCAAGGTCGCGTGGTTGACGGCGGGAGCCTGACGCAGCGAGGCGTGGCCGACGGCGTAGGCCTCGATTTCGGCAATCTCGCTCGGCCGGTAGCCGAGGGTGGCCAGCGCTTCGGGCACCGACTGGTTGATGATCTTGAAATAGCCGCCGCCGGCCAGTTTCTTGAACTTGACGAGCGCGAAGTCGGGCTCGATGCCGGTCGTGTCGCAATCCATGACCAAGCCGATGGTGCCGGTCGGCGCGACGACGGTTGCCTGCGCGTTGCGGTAGCCGTGCTTCTCTCCAAGTGAGAGCGCCAGGTTCCAAGCTGCCATGGCGGCATCGACGAGGCGCTTGTCGGCGCATGAGGCGTGATCGAGCGGAACCGGCGCGATCGCCAGCCTTTCATAACCGGACGCGTGGCCATAGGCGGCGCGGCGATGATTGCGGATGACGCGCAGCATGTCGGCGGAGTTCGCCTCGTAGCCCGGGAAGGCCCCGAGTTCGCCAGCCATTTCAGCGCTCGTTGCGTACGAGGTGCCGGTCATGATCGCCGAGATGGCGCCGCAGATGGCGCGGCCTTCGGTCGAGTCATAGGGAATGCCGGCCGACATCAACAGGCCGCCGATGTTGGCGAAGCCAAGGCCCAAGGTGCGATAGCGATAGCTCAGTTCGGCGATCTGGCGCGACGGGAACTGCGCCATCAGTACCGAGATTTC
>JANORU010000343.1:0-8209 GCA_031415475.1 Hyphomicrobium sp. | reverse complement strand
TATGGCCTACGACTGTCGTTTAAGCATTCTCGCGTCCCCGGACTTTCACCAAGGCGTACAGACCGAGCCTCTCCACTCCAGATGTGCGTGAACACCCGAAGCGAGACCTGCATCCCGCACCCACCAGCATGACGCCTCATGATGACGTTCCCGAGTGGCGCGGAACGGGAGGAGTATGAGGGCGTGCGGGGACGCGGGGATAACTTTTGGGTTGAGAAATTTTCAGCGCGTTCGATTCAGCGTAAACGGCGAAAGTTATCCACGCGGAAGAGCCGGCTAGAACCTCATGGTTGCTACGGTGTGGACAGTGTTCGGGCTTCCCACCACCCCTCAAAAAAATGTCCGCCGCTTGCGTTCCATCAGCTGCAATATCATCGGCGTCAGGATCAGCTGCATGGCGAGGTCGAGCTTGCCGCCGGGAACGACGATCGAGTTGGCGCGCGACATGAAGCTGTCGCGGATCATCGAGCACAAATACGAGAAGTCGATGCCGCGCGGAGACCTGAAGCGGATGACAACCATCGATTCATCCGCCGTCGGGATCCAGCGGGCGACGAACGGATTCGAGGTATCGACCGTCGGGATGCGCTGGAAGTTGATGTCGGTCTCGGTGAATTGCGGGCAGATGAAATTGATATAGTCGGGCATGCGGCGCAGGATGGTGTCGGTCACTTCGTCCGACGAATAGCCGCGGTCTTCCTTGTCGCGATGGATCTTTTGAATCCATTCGAGGTTGATGACCGGCACGACACCGATTTTTAGATCGGCGTATTTGGCAATGTTGACCTTGCCCGTGACCGTGGCGCCATGGAGTCCTTCGTAAATCAGCAGGTCGCTGCCGTAGGGAATGTCCTGCCAGGGCGTAAAGGTACCGGGGTCCGCCCCGTACGTCTGGGCTTCTTCGAGATTGTGGACGTAGTGGCGCGTCTTCGTTGTGCCGACATCGCCGTAGGATTTGAAGGCCTGCTCGAGTTCCTTGAGCAAATTGGCTTCGACGCCGAAATGACTGAAATTCACATTGCCGGTTTCGGCCGCCGACTCCATGGCCGATTTCATGTCCGCACGGTCGTAGCGATGAAATGCGTCGCCCTCGATGAAGGCGGCATTCAGTCCTTCGCGCCGGAAAATCTGTTCGAACGTGAGGCGCACCGACGACGTGCCGGCGCCGGACGAGCCTGTGACCGAGATGATGGGATATTTGGCGGACATGTGGGTGGTCTCGATCAGATGTTCGATAAGGTGGTGGTGCAGTTACGATGGAGCATGGTCAGTTGCGAAAAAGTCCCCGCTTGTTGAACAGCGGCGATCGCTCGCCCGCTCCGTGCGGTTCGCGGTGCAGCCGTTCGATATAATCCACTTCGGCTCGCGATCCGGCAATGATTGGTGTGCGTTGGTGAATATGTTCCGGCACGATATCGACAATTCGTTCGCGCCCCGATGAGGCGCCGCCGCCGGCCTGCTCGATGATCATGGCGAGCGGATTGGCTTCATAGACCAGCCGGAGCCGTCCCATTCCGTAGCCGTCGCGCAAATCGCCGGGATAGAGGAAAATGCCGCCGCGGTTCAGGATCCGGTAGATGTCGCAAACCGGCGAGGCGGTCCAGCGCATATTAAAGTCTTTGCCGCGCGGTCCTTCGCGGCCGCGCAGGAGATCGTCGACGTAGATCTTCAGGCAATCGTCCCAGTGCCGGTAGTTCGAGGAGTTGACCGAATATTCGGACGTCACCGACGGGATCAGAACGCTATGGGCCGTGCGGATGAATATGCCTTTATCCTCGTCGAGCGTGAACAGATGCGTGCCGGCGCCGACCGTGAGTGCCAACGTGGTGTAGGGTCCATAGACGGCAAAACCGGCCGCCACTTGGCGGTGACCCGGCTGCAGGAAACTTTTCGCCGGATCGTCGCCGGCAATGGCCGGCAGCACCGTGAAAATGGTGCCGATTGAGGTATTGGCATCGATGTTCGACGAGCCGTCGATCGGATCGACGGCGACGGCCAGCGGCTTTGTTTTGTCAAACAACAGCGGCGCTTCGAGCTCTTCCGATGTCAGCGCCGCGACCGGCGCCGACTTCAAGGCGTCAACGATCAGATCGTTGGCGATCAAATCGATTTCCTTTTGCGGATCGACGCCGCTCTTACGGCCTGTGGGCGCGCCCAGCGCACCGGCCAGCGGGCCCATGGAAACGACGCGCGAAATCTCGATGATCGCCGAAACCGTGCTGGCAACCACGGCGGCGATGTCCCGCCGTCCGGCATCGCCCGCCGCCCAGCGCTCGAGATAGGCTTCGAGGTCGAGACCGTCTGTCATGATGTCGTCGTGCCCTTGTCGTTCGAGGTTCGAGCCATGTACGAAAGTGCCGGGCCAGAAAGCGTGAAAAGTCTTGGCTCAATCGCAGGGTAGCCGTTGTGGCATTGCCGGTCCGGATTGCAAAGAGTGGCATCGGCGACGAATTAACAGGCCAATGCTGGCGGCATAGGCCCCTTCGGATGATGGCCCCACGGACCGGATCGTCATTCGTCCGGCCTTTAGCCCGTGCCAGGACTTCCGTTTCCGGATATAAACGCACAATTGGTTAGGACTTTTTCTAGGTTTATCGGCAAGAACGTCCTGATTTCACGCTGAGCCCGGCTGACTCTCGCCTCGACCGATCCATGACCCAAACCGGCAACGGAGCCCTTTAATGTCCCAGACCACCCCCGCTGCCACCCCACTGGCCGATGATGAACTGAAAAAGCGCGCCAACATGGCCAAACAGGTGGCCGCGTCGTTCGGCGAGATCGTAACCCTGATGCTCAATATCCCTTCCGAGCGCAAACGGCCGATCGAAGACCTGCAGTGGATGGTCGCTCCGGCCCTGATGACCGGGCAGTTTGCCGTCGCCGACGCTCAATCGAAAGAGAACGGCATCGTTGTGCCGGTCGGCGCGGTCTTGTGGGCGTACGTGTCGGAGGAAGTCGACCGCCGCTTGGCCACGACCATCGACCAGCCGACCCGGCTCGAACCGAAGGAATGGCGTTCGGGCCAGATCCCCTGGGTGGTGCTGGCAATCGGCGACCCCAAGGTGGTCGGCGGGCTGCTGCAGCAACTTGCGCACAATGTCTTCAAATCACAGCCGGCGAAAATCCGCGCCATGGGCCAGGACAGCAAACCGTTCGTTGGCCGGCTCGAAATCTCGCCTGACCCGCAGGCTGGGGCGTGATCGCGCACGGTCCCCGGCTATGGTTGCTCGCGCAACCGTCCTGTAATTAATAGGCTCTGAACCGGATCATGTCAAAGTTGGGGAATAGTTTTCAGTCTGAATAAACGATTGGAAACGGTTTCGGCCGTATCCCGGTCCCGAGTTTGAGATGGAGCATTGCGTCGAATGAGTACCGGGGCCAGGACAGCGATGACCAATCCGCCGAATGTTCTCGAATCGGCGATTAAGCGCTGCCGCAGTATTTTCTGGGGCGTCGGATTGTTTTCCGGCGTAATCAATGCGCTGGCGCTGACCGGCTCGTTCTACATGCTGCAGGTCTATGACCGCGTGCTGCCGTCACGCAGTATTCCCACCCTTGTCGGCCTCTCGATCCTGATGGCTGGACTGTATGTCGCCAACGGCCTTCTCGATTTCTTCCGCGTCCGGTTGATGAGCCGCGTCGGCGTTCGTCTCGATCAGGAAGTGCGCGAAAAGGTTTTCCACGCCGTCCAGGTTCTGCCGTTGAAGACGCGCAAGAGCGCCGACGGTTTGCAGCCGGTTCGCGACCTCGACACGATCCGCAATTTTCTGTCGGGTATGGGCCCGACCGCATTCTTTGATATGCCGTGGGTGCCGATCTATCTGACGATTGTCTTCCTGCTGCATCCGCTTCTCGGGCTGTTCTCGCTCGGTGGCGCACTTGTGCTGATCTGCATGACGCTGTTGACCGAAGTCAAAACCCAGCAGCCGATGCGGGCGGCAGCAAACACCGGATCCAAGCGCTTGGCGTTCGGCGAAGCCGCGCGCCGCAACGCCGAAGTCATCCAGTCGATGGGTATGGGGCCGCGCATGCAAGAGCGCTGGCAAACCCTCAACGACGACCACCTGGCGGAAAACCTCAAGGCGTCGGACGCGGCCAGCGGCATTGGCTCGGTTTCGAAGGTCATGCGGCTGTTCCTGCAATCGGGCATCCTCGGCCTCGGCGCCTATCTCGTCATCGAAGGCAAGGTCTCGCCCGGCACGATTATCGCGGCCTCGATCATCATGTCGCGATCGCTGGCGCCGATCGAAACGGCAATCGCCCATTGGCGCGGTTTTGTGGCCGCGCGCCAGAGCCACCGCCGGTTGACCGACCTGTTCCGGTCGCTCGATGCCGAGCAGCATGAAATCCTGACCCTGCCAGCCCCCAGCAGGGCGCTAACCGTTCAGGGGCTCGCAGTCGCTCCTCCCGGCGAAATGAAACCCGTCATCCAGGGCGTCACGTTCGATCTCGAAGCCGGCGACGGCCTCGGCATCATCGGGCCCAGCGCATCTGGCAAATCGACACTGGCTCGCGCCCTGATCGGCGTCTGGCAGCCGATGCGGATGGGCGGCTCCGTCCGGCTCGACGGCGCTACACTCGACCAGTGGGCGCCGCAGGACCTCGGCCGGCACCTCGGCTACTTGCCGCAGGATATTTCGCTGTTCGAAGGCACGGTGGCTGACAATATCGCCCGCTTCGACCCCGCGGCGACCAGCGACTCCGTCGTGTCGGCCGCGCGCAATGCCGGCGTTCACGAGATGATTGTTCATCTACCGAACGGCTACCAGACCGAGATCGGCGAAGGTGGTGCAGGTCTTTCCGCCGGCCAGCGCCAGCGGATCGCGCTGGCCCGCTCGCTTTACGGCGATCCCTTCCTGGTCGTGCTCGACGAGCCCAATTCCAATCTCGACGCCCAGGGCGACGCCGCCTTGACGGACGCCATCCGCTCGGTCCGCAGCCGTGGCGGCATCGCCATCGTCATCGCACATCGTCCCTCGGCCCTGGCCGGCGTCGACAAGGTGCTCGCCATGGCCAAGGGCCAGGTGCAGGCGTTTGGTCCCAAGGAAGAAGTTTTGCGCAAGATCCTGCAGGGCGGTCCAACGCCTCCCGCCCCCGGTACGCCACCGCCGCAGCAGCCGGCTCCGGCCGGAACACCCGCTGTTGCCGGCGGGCTTGTTGCCGGCGGCCTTAAGATCGTTGCCGATCGTCAGAATGGAAACCCGGTATGAAAACCAAAGATCCAGTTGCAGCGCGCAAGGCGCTTGGCCGCGTATCCGGTTATATGCTGGCCGGTTGTGCTGTCGTGTTTTTCATGGTCGGCGGCTTTGGCGTATGGGCGGCGACCACGCAAATCAGCGGTGCGGTTATCGGCTCGGGACTGGTGGTTGTTGAATCCAACATCAAGAAGGTGCAGCACCCGACCGGCGGCGTGGTCGGCGAAATTAACGTCAAAAACGGCGACAAAGTCAAAGCCGGCGATCTGCTGTTAAAACTCGACGAAACACTGACGCGCGCCAACCTGCAGGTCCTGACCAAGCAGCTCGACGAGTTGATGGCGCGGGAATCGCGCCTCAAGGCTGAACGCGACCAAGCCAACGATTTCAATCTTCCCGAGGCGATCCTGGCGCGCGCGAAAGAGCCAGCCGTTCACGAGATCATCACCGGCGAACGCATCATGTTTACGAGCCGCCGCGAAACCAAGTATGGCCAAGTCGCGCAGCTGGAAGAGCGCATCGCACAGCTCGAACAGGAATTTGCGGGCATCACCGCGCAGATGGAAGCCAAAGAGCGCGAAATCGAACTCATCGCCAAAGAGCTTTCGGGCCTTGCCGAACTAGAAGCAAAGCGGTTGGTGCCGACGACCAAGGTTGCAGCGCTGAAACGCGAGCAGGCGAGACTTCAGGGCGAACGCGGTCAGTATCAGGCGGCCGGCGCACAGTCGAAAGGCAAGGTTGCCGAGATTCGCTTGCAGATCGTCCGCATGGAAGAGGAACTGAGGACCGAGATCGTCAAGGAGCTGCAGGAAACGCAATCCAAGCAGACCGAACTCGTCGAACGGCGGGTGGCGGCCGAGGATCAGTTGCGACGCATTGAAATTCGTGCACCACAGGCCGGATTGATCCACCAATTGTCGGTCTTCACGGTCGGCGGCGTCATCAATCCCGGCGAGCCGATTCTGATGATCGTTCCCGAAGGCGACCGGTTGATCCTCGAAACCCGGATTGCGCCGCAGGATATCGATCAGGTCCTAAAAGGCCAGATTGCAGCGATCCGTTTTTCAACGTTCGATCAGCAAACTACACCTCAGTTGTTCGGCACTGTCATGGGCGTCTCGGCCGATCTGACTCGCGATCAGCAAACTGGAGAGATGTATTTCATCGCCCGGGTTGCCATCGACGAGACCGAATTGACGAAACTCGGTGCCAACAAGCTGCAGCCCGGCATGCCAGCCGAGGTTCACTTGAAAACCATGGACCGCTCGGCCCTCTCGTATCTCGTCAAGCCGCTCGAAGACCAGATCACACGCGCCTTCCGCGAGCGCTAAATCGCTTCAATAACTACCCAATTGGGTGAGACGCTTGCGACGCACGGCGGAGTTTTCGTGCGAATGCGAATCCACGCCGCACCGGTTAGCCTAAGCACGCGCGAACAACACCCTTGGCGGCGCGGCCTGAACCCGCCAATATCTCCCCTTGAAAAAAATGCAGGGAACGGCTTCAGCCATCACCCCGCGTCGGGATGGAAACACCAAGCTAGGGGAATACCGCGCCGTGACAGTCAAATCGGATATTGAAATTGCCCGCGAAGCCAAAATGCGCCCGATCGCGGAGGTCGCCGGCAAAGTCGGCATTCCCGCTGACGCGCTGCTTCAATACGGACCGACCAAGGCCAAGATTACCGCCGCCTTCATCGACAGCCTGAAGGATCGGCCCGACGGCAAGCTCATTCTCGTCACCGCCATCAACCCGACGCCGGCCGGTGAAGGCAAGACGACGACCACCGTCGGCCTTGGCGACGGCCTCAACCGCATCGGCAAGAAAGCCATGATGGCGTTGCGCGAGCCCTCGCTCGGACCGTGCTTCGGCGTCAAGGGTGGTGCGGCTGGCGGCGGCTACGCCCAGGTCGTGCCGATGGAAGACATCAACCTCCATTTCACCGGCGACTTCCACGCCATTACCTCGGCGCACAACCTGCTGTCAGCGCTGATCGACAATCACATCTATTGGGGCAACAAGCTCGGCATCGATCCGCGCCGGGTGGCATGGCGCCGCGTTCTCGACATGAACGATCGTGCGCTGCGTTCGATCGTGAATTCACTTGGTGGTGTATCAAACGGCTTCCCGCGCGAAGACGGCTTCGACATCACGGTCGCCTCCGAAGTCATGGCAATCCTGTGCCTGTCGAACGATCTGAAAGATCTCGAAAAGCGGCTGGGCAACATCATCATCGGCTATACGCGCGATAAGCAGCCGATCCGCGCCCGCGACGTCAAGGGCGACGGCGCGATGACCGTGCTGCTCAAAGATGCGCTGATGCCAAACCTCGTGCAGACGCTCGAAAACAACCCGGTCTTCATTCACGGCGGTCCCTTTGCCAATATCGCTCATGGCTGCAACTCGGTGCTCGCAACCAAGACGGCCTTGAAGCTCGCCGACTATGTCGTGACCGAAGCCGGCTTCGGCGCCGACCTCGGCGCTGAAAAGTTCTTCGACATCAAGTGCCGCAAGGCCGGTCTTTCCCCGTCGGCGACGGTGATCGTGGCGACCGTTCGCGCGCTCAAGATGCATGGCGGCGTCGCCAAGGACGACTTGAAGACGGAAAACGCCGCCGCCGTCGCCAAGGGCTGCGACAACCTCAAGCGCCACATCGAGAACGTCAACAAGTTCGGCGTTCCGGCGGTCGTGGCCGTCAACCGCTTCATCACCGATACGGAAGCTGAAATCCAGGAAGTGATGAAGGCCGCCGAAAGCATGGGCACGCGCGCGTTCCTGTGCAACCACTGGTCCGACGGCGGTCGCGGCACGGAGGCCTTAGCGCATCACATCGTCGACGTCTGCGCCTCGGGTCAAGCCAACTTCAAGCCGCTTTATCCTGACAGCATGAGTCTGCGCGACAAGGTGAAAACCATCGCCACCGAAATCTACCGCGCCGCCGATATCTCGTGCGACGGCTCGGTCGAAACCCGCTTCAAGGAACTGGAAGCCATGGGCTTCGGTCATCTGCCGGT
>JANORU010000342.1:0-5160 GCA_031415475.1 Hyphomicrobium sp. | reverse complement strand
GGCCGTGCCGAACGGCAGCCAGGGTCTTGGTCAGCAGCCGTGTGTTTTTTTTCTTTCGAAACTCACCAAGACCGTGGAAAGTGTGACTTGAGGAACGCACGGAATGGAGAGGTCGTGACTTGACGGTCTTCACAGACGTAGTTCGGAGGCTCGCAAACGGCGGCCTAGCGGCGGCCATAGCCCTCGCCCCCCAGACGCCCGCCGTCGCCGGCGCCCCGTCAACGGCCAATTCGATTTCGATCGAAAGTTGCCAATCGACCGATGAGGCGACGTTTCGCAAGGTCATCGAGACCGTCACCGCTCAAGCCCTGACCAAAGGACTAGCGACCGTCGACTATCGGGCGGCGGTCGGCGACCAGTGGCGTCAACTGAGTCTCGGGTCTGTGATCGACAAACAGGTCGATGCGGCGATTGCCGAGGTGCGCGATGAGACCAGTTGGGGAGCGCTCATTCAATCGCTCGGCAATCAGGACAAAGCGCGCGAGTTGACGACCACGGTCGCCGAGCGCGTCTACCGGTCCGAGGCCTTGAAGACGTCCATCGAGGCACTTGCCGGAGGTGTCGGCAAATCGCTGGCTGTGCCAATCGAAGACGCGACTACCGGGGCGGCCGGTCCGGCGCTCGAATGCCTCAAGGCTTACCTCGGCCCGCGCTACGGATTGACGATCGCGAGTGCGGTGTCGGGGCAAGCGGGTGGCGAGTTCCAACTCGACCCATCAAAGGCCGCCGGCGACGTAACGCCGGATTCAGTTTTACGGCAATCGGGCCAAGGCATCGCAGGAGCGGCGATTCTGGTCGTGCGCCGTCAGCTCGCCAACATGGCGGGACGGATCGGACAGCGGGTTGCCGGCAGTATCCTGTCGCGCCTGGTTTCAGTCGTCGCCGGGGGGATCGGCTTGGTTCTGATCGCCAAGGACGTTTGGGAGCTGCGCAACGGCGCGTTGCCGATCATCGCCGGCGAAATGAAGTCCGACGCAACGAAATCGAAGGTTCAGGACGAGCTGGCGACTGCCATATCCGAGCAGATTGGCCTTCACGTCCAAGAGATCGGCGTGGCGGCCGCGGACCGGGTGATGGCGGTGTGGCAGGATTTCCGCTCAGCCCACGCCAAGACCCTCGAACTCAGCGAACGTAACGCCGCGTTCAAGTCCTTTCTCGACCAGACACGCCCGCAGGCGATCGGCCGGGTCAGCGAAGTGACGGCTCTGGTGCTTGCGGCCGACGGCGAGGCCGGCATTTCCAAGCGGCTGGCCGATGGATCGTTACATCAAGCAGTCAACGTGATGCCGGATGCGGCGATGGAGATCGCGCGCCAAACCCGCTCACTCGAAACCGCGTTGGCCTGGAACGGCGTGGCCGGCGATCTGATCGACGATGTTGTAAAGTTCGAAGTCTTCCGCCGGACCGAACCGAGCGCCGTCAGCAAGGTCTCACTCAGCCAGCTCTTCGAACTCGATGATCCGCTGGCCATCACCCGCATGGCATCGACATCACGGCCGGCACGCGACGCCCTGTTCGAACTCGACCTGACAACGCTTGGCAAAGTGGCCCGGGTGCTTGAAGCCCCGCAGCTCGAAACTCTGGCGAGCTACATGACCGGACTTGGCAAGGAGCCGCGTGACCGTCTTTTGGCCGCGGTCGGCGAAGCCCCATCAGAATTGCAGATTCTCGCCCGCCCCAGGGTCCGGGACGCAGTTTTGGCGAGCAAAGACCAGACTGAGGCTATCGAAATGGTCATGCGCAGTGGCGACGGCTTGACCTTCAAGGCGGCATTGGAAGACCTGCAACGCGCCGCCGATGGCCGGATCGCTCCGATCCTGATCTGGGAGAAGCATCCGCTGACGGCCATGGTGCTCGCCGCCGGGCTAATCCTCATCTTGTTGCTTTTCCGGCGACTTTTCCGGCCCCGCGGCCGCACCGTTGCGGTTCAATGACGGGCTGAGACAGAGTTGCCCACAGCCTGTTGTCGGGGCTGCCAGATCGTGCCGCCCCCTGCTATAAAGCCGACGGCGGGGCGCGAGTCGCGTCCCGCCAAGCGCCGTCGGCCAGTTGCGGGGGGACAGTCCATGAGTCCAAGGGGAGATAGAACGATGGGTTTGAAGGCGCCAAATATTCTGACGTTTATGCTGTCCGTGATTTTGACCATGGCGGTGCTGTTCACAATCTTCTTCGACGCCAAGATCCCGCTCCTCAGTGAAGCACGCGGATTCTGGGCACTGCTGGTGGCTCAAGTTGTACTCATTCTAGGCTGCACAATGCGTGGGCTCTGAGCCGCGCGGCATCACTTCAGAATCGGTCCAATTTTCCACAGCGTCGATCGCACCGCACAACAGTCTCAGTTTGTGAAAGACTTGCGTCGCAATTCTGTGCCCATCTGTCGCGCGACAGAGGGCAGACGTGAACACAGCGTGCGCTTCGGCCATTGTTGTGGACATGAAATTACCGACCACATCGACTGTCCGCGCCCGGCGCATCACCCGCGAGATCTGCATCGCAGCAGCTCTAACGCTGGTGGCCGTCGTTGTCGTTTTGTCGTCACGATATTCGCCCGGTGCGGGTCAAACGGCGGCGGTCGATCATCCACAACCGACCGAGCAGCGCTCGCAGCCGGAGTAACGCGGACGCGACGCCGATGCCGTCAACGCCCGCAAAGCGGCTCAGCGGCCACTAGGCCGCGTACCGAGTTGCCGAGATAGACCGGTGCACCACTGCGCAGTTCCTCGGGCGTCAGAATGCCTTCGACCGCTTTGCCATTGGCCAGCAGTTCGGCCCGCAGGACGCCAGGGAGAAGTCCCGAGTTCAGCGGCGGCGTGATGAGGGTGCCGCCCCGTTCCACAAAAATCGATGTCCGGCTGCCTTCCGCCAGTTCTCCGCGCTCATTGAGATAGATAACTTCGTCGGCCCCGGTGGTCTCTGAATAATATTTCCATTCCTGATCGTAGAGTTCGCGCCGTGTGGTCTTGTGGAACAGGAACGCATCGGAGCTGTCGAGCCGGGTTGGCGACACGACATAGCGCATCAACGCGTTCGGATCGGCCGCCGGCAATGGCGCCGACGTGACAGTCACGCGGCCGTCTTCCGCGACGGTCAGACGGACTCTCAATCGTGAGCCCGTTTGCGACGCCGCTTCCCGCTCGAGCGCACTCAGCGCTTCGGCCTCATCAAGCCGGAAATTGAAATAGCGCGCCGAAGCAGCGAGCCTCTCAAAGTGGCGATCGAGCAGCCAGAAGCCCGTGCCCCGCTGCCACAGCAAAGTCTCGATCAACTCAAAGGTCTTCGGCGGATCGGTCAGGAATTTGAGCTTCAGAAGGCACTCGGCATATTCCTTCGCACCTTGCGAGTCGTAGACGACACCCGAGCCAATGCCCATTTCACCGCTGCCATCGCGGAATATAACCGGCGAGCGAATGGCGACATTGAACAGCGCTTGGCCGTCGGGAGAGAAATGGCCGATGGCGCCGCAGTAGACGCCGCGCGGCTCCGTCTCATACTCGGCGATCAGTTCCATGGCGCGAATTTTCGGCGCGCCGATGACCGAGCCCGGCGGGAAGATCGCCTCAAGCAGGACTTTGAGACCGACATCCTTGTTGAGCGTTGCCTTAACGCCCGACGTCATCTGATGCAGCGTGCGGTAGGTCTCGACCGTAAAAAGATCGGTCACAGAAACGCTGCCCGTCTCAGCGATCCGGCCGAGATCGTTGCGCATCAGATCGACGATCATCAAGTTTTCAGCACGCTGTTTGATGTCGGTCGCGAGCACGCGCCGGGCCTCTGCGTCAGCGGCCGGCGTACCGCCGCGAGGTGACGTCCCCTTCATGGGGCGGGTTTCGAGAACATTGCCCTTCTTTTCGATGAACAGTTCGGGGCTGGCCGACAGGATCGTCACCTCGCCGGTATCGACAATGCCGCCGTAGGCGACGCGCTGGCGCTGGCGGACATCGCGGTAGAACGTCAGCGGCGACCCCGACAGACGGAACCGGGCCTTGAACGTCAGATTGAGCTGATAAATGTCGCCGGCGCGTATTTTCTCCTGCACGCGTTCGAAGCGCGAGACGTAGTTGTCCTTGTCCCAAGCCATTTGAACGGACGTGAACTGATAGCTGCCGCTGCGGGTATGCGTCGTCAGCCAATGGTCGACGTCCGTCTCACGCATGGCGCGCGGCGCGCGGTAGAGGCCGAACCACAACAGTGGAACCGCTCGATCGTCCGGCAGCAAGGACCGCAGCTTTGGTTCGAGAACATAGCCGAGCTCATAGGCAAAAAATCCGGCCGCGTGGTGGCCGTTGCGCAATCCCGCTTCGAGGCGCGCGAGTGCCGCTGCGACATCTTCTGGACGCGTCGCCGTTATGATTTCAATCGGGTCGGTAAACAGCAGAGACGGCGGACCACGGCCTGAGCTGTTGTCGAGCAGCACAAACGTTTCGTCGATAGCCACCGGAAGTTTCGGCGCGGTTTCGGGCTTGCGGGATTTTTCCGCTTTCGACATGTCGCCTACGGTGTCCTGAGCGGTGAATGAATTCGCGGCAGCCCGCGTGTCCGGCCGATGCCCACCTTGCCAGCACATTGAGCACGGCGCGAGCGCCGTCTGCGCTTCTAGCTGAGGCCCCCGACCGGTGAAAGCCCTCGACGGACGTCCTGCAGTGCTCGACGAAGCGGCGGTTCGCCGCCGCCCTTTCGGGTGGCTGAAAACGCCGAGTTGTAGCCGTAAATCGCGCTCTTGCGAGCTCTTGCGGCGCACGCACAAGGGTCGCACGAAAAAAGCTTTGCTAAGTCTTCACAGTCGCCGGAAACGTGCTATAGACCGGCCACGAAAGCCGCCAAGTTGAGGCGGCTTTTGCGTCCTGGCCACGTTGATCGCAATGTTGGCCCGCTCCCACTCATCGCCCACCGCAAGGAAGCGCTGCCTGGAGCATTCGTTGGTGACGCGGGGTGGAGCAGCCCGGTAGCTCGTCAGGCTCATAACCTGAAGGTCGTTGGTTCAAATCCAGCCCCCGCAACCAAGCCAACACACTGAAAACACTGATAAATTTGAAGCCGCCTCGGGGCGGCTTTTTTGCGTCTGGGACGCCGGGGTCCCACTGGGGTCCCAGCGGTGTGCGGACCAAAATGGATTGCGTTGGGCTTGGTAGGGCGGTGCACTAGCTAGGTCCAAAGCGATCG